>NZ_JAUEYJ010000026.1:0-138290 GCF_032489615.1 Bradyrhizobium sp. SZCCHNR1051
TCTCCACCGAACCGGTCGAAAACTTTGAATCACATCCAGAAATCGCTTGGAATCGCTTTCGGGCATCCCGTAGCCCCTTGTGGGAGAGGGCATCGAGGACAGCGCGTCAAGACTCGGTTGGGTGAGGGGTATGCGTCCACGCGCATCGTTCGCGGAGGGATCCCCCTCACCCGATCGCGTGCGTGGATAGGTCGGAGATGCCCTCTCCCACAAGGGGAGAGGGCACTGTATCGCACAGCACCGCCGAGTGAACGCACTCAGTCAGGCAAGGCAGCGCCGTGAGACGCCGCGGCGACCGCGGTGGGCTAAATCGGATACACGGATCAAACAGCGGCCGGCATGGCGCCTCGTTCTCGCGGCGCGTTGCGCCCGAGGCCTGCTATCACTTTGTCCCTCGCAAGTATGCAGAGGGCGCAGGGAAGGCCAGGCGTCGGCTGACGCCTGCGGCCCGCCTGCGAAAAGAATGCAGGCGGCAGGTACCACAGGTGCAGCCGGAAACACCCGGCCTTCGACGCAATTCTGCATCGCGGACGCTTAGCCATTATGGGGCTGCCCCTCATGTGACGGTGCGCTCCCCTCCCCCTTGCGGGGAGGGGAGTAGACTGCCGCCGTGGCGCCCACTCGCGAGCGACGACCCGGAGAATTACCCGAACACGTCCTGCAGCACGCCCTCCTTGATCACGGCCACACCGTCCAGCTCGATCGTGGTGCCCATCATCGGCAGGTCGAAATGGCCAGCCGTGTAGCGGCCGGCGAATTCGTTGGCGCCGGTGGAGAACAGGAAATTGCCGGGGACGGCGCGCAACTCGGTGCCGTTGGTGTCGCGCTGGTCGTACATGGTCAGCGCCTCGTAACGCGCGCCGGGGTTCATGCCCCAGCCGACATGCGACACCGCATAGGCCTCGCGGTCGCCCCAGGAGGCGAGATAGGATCGCATCATCGCGGCATCGGCGCCCTCGCCGTCCAGCCCGGTGACGTAGTCGTCGCAGAGGGTCATCGTCACCGGCGAGGTGAGATAGCGCTTGAAGGTGAGGTTGATGTCGCCGGGCGCCATCACGATGGTGCCGTTGACCGATTTGCTCCTGGGGAAGCTGACGACGATGCCGCCCGGCCAATGCGCGAGCGTGCCGGGACGGTCGGTCCAGCCCCAGACGCCGACGGTGGAGGCGCCCTCCATGATCACGTCGAGATCGGTGCCGGCCTTCGAGGTCACGCGCATCCGCTTGGTGCCGCGCAGCATCTTGGCGGCGGCGCGCACCCGCTTCTCGAGCGCCGAGTCCGGCACCATGCGCTCGAGCGCCTCGGGATGTTCGTTGGAGATCACCAGGATGCGGGCGCCGGCTTTCAGGATCTCCGGCGTCTCCACCGCATGCATCAAGCCTTCGATGGTGCAGTCGACGACAAAGCCGGCCTGCTGCAGCGCTGAGACCACCGGCCCGAGCTTGCCGATCGCCTCCGACGCGCCGGTCGAGCGCACCGGCACCGGATGGCGGTTGCGCGGGGTCGGCACCACGACATGGAACGGCCGCGCGCCCATCCGCAGCAACGCCAGCTCGGCGATGTGGACGTTCAGCGCCCGGGACTGCGTCTCCGACAGGATCGCGGCGGTGTCACCCGCCTTGACGGCACAGCGCTCGAAGATCTCGCAGAATGCGTCGATCCATTTCGCCTCGATGCGATCCGCCAGCATGGTCGTTCTCCCGATTGTCGTTGTGTTGTTATCAGACTGAGGGAAAGCCGCGCAGCAGATACGCGCGCAGGCCTTGCAGCAGGGCGTTGAGAATGAGACCCAGCAGCGAGATCGTGATCAGCGGCACGAACATGTCGACAGCCTGGAAGGTGCGCGCGGCGGTCACCAGCACGTGACCGAGCCCGTCGGTCGAGGTGATCATCTCGGCCAGGAACACGACGATGCAAGAGATCACGAGGCCGATGCGGCAGCCGGTCAGGATCGACGGCATCGCGGCCGGCAGCACCACCTTCCACAGCACGTCGCGCGGCGGCGTGCCGGCCGCGAGCGCCGACCAGATCAGCTTCTGCTCGACGGTCGTCGCGCCGTAGTAGGTCGACAGCAGGATCGGAAACAGCGCGTCCGCCGCCACCAGCATGATCTTGGATTCGTGGCCGAAGCCGAGCAGCAGCAGGAACGCCGGATAGAGCGCGACCTTCGGCAGCGGCGCCAGCACGCGCACGATCGGCTTGACGGCGGCGTTGACAGGCGGGCTCACCGCGGCGGCAATTCCAAGGGAAACACCGAGCACCACGGCGATCGCAAAGCCGGCGAACAGCCGGAACAGCGTTGCCGCGATGTCCTGCTGAAACGTGACACTGGTGAGCTGCTGGCCCATCCGCAAAAACACCTGCCCCGGCGGCGGCAGCAGGGTCGGCGGCGCATAGCCGAACGACACCAGCCCCTGCCACAGCAGCAGGACCAGCACGATCGGCGCGGCGCCAAGGAGGATGTCGTTGGAGGTGCGCGTCATGAGAAGCTCAGCGGCATGTCGAACTGCGGCTCGGACCAGCGCACCAGCCAGCGCCTGACGACCTCGAACGCCGCATCGAGGCAGATGCCCATGGCGCCGATGATGATGATCATCGCGAACACCGTGTCGTACTGGCCCATGTCGAGCGCGTTGAACAGGATGTTGCCGGCGCCGGATTGCCGCGCGATCATCTCGCTCGTCACCATCGTGATCAGCGCCAGCACGATTCCAGTGCGGCAGCCGGTGAGGATCTCCGGAAGCGCCGCGGGCAGGACAATGCGCAGCAGGCGCTCGCCGGCCGAGAGTCCCATCGCCGCGCCCGACCACAGCATCTTCTCCTCGACCGCCTTGGCGCCCTCGAAGCTGTGGTAGATCACCGGAAGGCTGACGCCGAGGAAGATCACCAGCGTCTTGGAGATGTCTCCGACGCCGAGCCACAGCATGATGATCGGCATCAGCGCCGCCTTCGGCACCGGGTAGATCAGCATCAGCAGCGGATTGAAGAAGGCGGCGGTCGACCGGCTGCGCCCCATCAGCAACCCGAGCGGAATCGAGAACGCAAGCGCGAGCGCGAAGCCGATCGCCATCCGCCGCAGCGAGGCCAGGATGTTGATCAGGGAGTCCTTGTCGGTGAGAATCGGCGGGATCGCACGCAGCGATTCCAGCGCGGTCGGAAAGCTGTCGTTCTTCAGTCCGAGCGAGGCGAGCTGCCACGCCAGCAGCAGACCGCAGCAAGCCAGCACCGGCGCGAGCGGCTTCAGCAGGCCGTTCATGACGGCAGCTCGTTGTCACCGGAATCGTCGAACATGCGCTCGATGTCGACGATGTATTTCTGGTAGCGCGGGTCCAGCAGAAGCTCCTCGCGGCGTCGAGGGCGCGGCAGGTCGATGTCGATCACCTCGCGGATGCGGCCAGGCGAGCGCGACATCATCACGACCTTGTCGGACAGGAACACGGCTTCCTCGACCGAGTGGGTCACGAACAGCACCGTCTTGCGGTCGCGCTCCCAGATGTCGAGCAGGTCGTTCTGCAGCCGCGTACGCGTATGCGCGTCGAGCGCGCCGAACGGCTCGTCCATCAGCAGCACCTCCGGCCCGTAGGCCAGCGTGCGCGCCAGCGCGACGCGCTGCTTCATGCCGCCGGACAGCTCCTTGGGATAGAATTTCTCGAAGCCGGTGAGTCCGACCATGGCGAGCAAAGTCCGCGCGAGCGCCTCGGCCTTCGCCGGCTTCTTGCCCTGCTGCAGCGGACCATACATGACGTTGCCGAGCACGCTCTTCCAGGGAAACAGCGCGAACTCCTGGAACACCGGGCCGCGATCGGTGCCGGGACCGGTGATCGGCTTGCCCTTCATCTTCGCCGTGCCTTTGGTGGGGCTGACGAAGCCACCGACGATGTAGAGCAAGGTCGACTTGCCGCAGCCGGAGGGCCCGAGGATGGAGACGAAGGCGCCCTCGCCGACCGAAAGCGAAATGTCCGACAGCGCGGTGTGGTCGCGGCGCGACGACGTCTTGAACACCTGCGACACGTGATCGATCTCGATGATCGGCGTGGCCGCGCGGCGGCCGAGCGGAGTGCCCGCGAGCTGGCCGGGTCGGATCGGGGTCACGCCCATGTCGGCTTCTCTTTCCGATGCAGCACGCTTAGAGGCTCCGTGATATCAGGCATGAAGACTGCCGCAGACGATCGTTTTAAACCACATCCGCCGTCATTCCGGGGCAAGGCCGAAAGGCCTTGAACCCGGAATCTCGAGATTGCCTTGCGTCATGCTCAACAAGCTCGAGATTCCGGGTTCAATCATCGAAGCGCAACCGCTTCGCGTCTGCGCCTCGACGATTGCCCCGGAATGACGGGGACCTGGAAAGATTAGCAAGAACTCTGCCAATCGTCCCACGCGCGCCGCTCATTGCTGCTCCTGATCGAACCAGGGCCATTCGGCCGGTCCCTCATGCGTGACGGCGCCGAGCGGCGCCTGCCCGACCAATTTCGCATACTTCGCCAGCGCTCCCGCGCGGTGCCGCGGCGGCCGCTGCGTCCAGTGCTTGCGGCGCGAAGCCAGCTCAACGTCATCAAGCAGCACATCGAGCGTGCGCGCCTTCGCATCGATGCGGATCGGATCGCCGTCTTGCACCATCGCCAGCGGACCGCCGACGAAGGCTTCCGGCGAGACATAGCCGATGCACATGCCGCGGGTGGCGCCGGAGAAGCGGCCGTCGGTGATCAGCGCGACCTTCTCGCCCATGCCCTGGCCATAGATCAGCGCGGTGACGCCGAGCATCTCGCGCATCCCTGGACCGCCGACTGGACCCTCATTGCGGATGATCAGCACCTCGCCCGCCTGATAACTGCGCGCGCGGACCGCGGCGACGCAGGCCTCCTCGTCCTCGAACACCCGCGCACGGCCCTCGAACACCAGGTTCTTGAGGCCGGCAATCTTGATGACGGCGCCGTCGGGCGCCAGGTTGCCCTTGAGGACGGCCACGCCGCCATCCGCCATGATCGGCTTGGCCGGGCTGAACACGATCTCGCCGTCCGGCGGGTTGGCCGAGCCATATTCCTCGGCCAGCGTGCGGCCGGTGACAGTGATGCAGGAGCCGTCGATGTGGCCGCTCTCGATCAGCGCGCGGATCACCACGGCGGCGCCGCCGATGTCGTAGACGTCCTTCGCCGTGTACTTGCCGCCCGGCCTGAGATTGCCGATCAGCGGCGTGCGCGCGAACACCTCACCGACATCGTCGAGGGTGAAGCGGATGCCGGCCTCATTGGCGATCGCCGGCAGATGCAGCGCGGCGTTGGTGGAGCCGCCGGTAGCCGCGACGATGGCCGCCCCGTTCTCCAGCGCCTTCCGGGTCACGATGTCGCGCGGCAGCGGGCCGCCACGCGCGAGCATCTGCATGATCATGCGTCCGGCCTGCCGCGCGACGTGCGCGCGCTCGGCATAGACGCCGGGGATCATCGAGACGTTGGGCATCGACAGGCCCATCGCCTCCGACAGCATGCCCATGGTGTTGGCGGTGAACTGCCCGGCGCAGGCGCCGATCGTCGGCAGGCACGACCGCTCGATGCCCTCGAGCGTGTCGGCATCGATCTCGCCGGTCATGTAGCTGCCGACCGCTTCATACGAGTCGAGCACCGTGAGCGTCCTGCCCCGGTACTTGCCGGGCAGCGCGCTGCCGCCATAGATGAAGATCGACGGAACGTTGCAGCGGACCATGCCCATCATGACGCCGGGCAGGGTCTTGTCGCAGCCGCCGAAGCCGATCAGCGCGTCATAGGCCAGGCCATGGACCACGGCCTCGATGGAGTCGGCAATCAGCTCGCGCGAGAACAGAGAGAACTTCATCCCCTCATGGTTCATGCTGATGCCGTCGGAGACCGAGACCGTGGCGAACTCGCGCGGCGTGCCGCCGGCTTCGGAGACGCCCGTCTTCGCCGCATCGACCTGGAAATCGTGCGTCATGTTGCAGGGCGTCTGCTCGCCCTTCTGGCTGACGACGCCGATCATCGGCTTGGCGATGTCGGCATCATCCAGCCCCATCGCGCGCATGAAGGCCCGGTGCGGAGCGCGATCGAGCCCTTCCACCGTCACACGCGATCGCAGCTTCCTCATCGACAAGGCTCCGCGTGAAGCCGCCTACTGGATCGGCGCGACGATCGTGGGATGCTTGAACTGGGCGACGTCGAGCTTCGGCAGCATGCCGGTCTCGGCGTAGATGTCGAGCATCTTCTGGATCGCCGGGAAGTTCGGCGCGGCCACCGGATCGCGGCCGAAATCATTATCTTTCAGCAGATAGGTGTCGATCACGGCGACCGGCGCCTTCATGACCTCCGACACCACCTTCAAGGTCTCGTCGCGATTGGCGAGCGCCTTCTTCATGCCGGCGGTGATGTCGCGGACATAGGCCTTCACCAGCTCCGGGTTCTTGTCGACGAAATCGGCGCGACAGGCCTCGAGGATGTGGACGATGTTCGGCATCGCCTCGGACAGCGAGAACAGCTTGCGGGTGCCGCCCTTGGCCTCGGCGCGCGCGGCAAAGGGTTGATTCATGTTGACGGCGTCGACACGGCCCTGGCGCAGCGCATCTTCCGACACCGCGAAGCCGACTTCGACAAGCTTGATGTCCTTGGCCGGATCGAGCCCGGCCTGCTTCAGCAACATGTTGAACGGCCCTTGCGTGCCGCCGCCGATCACGGAAATGCCGACCGTCTTGCCCTTGAGATCGGCGATGGTCTTGATCGGGGAATCGTCCTTGACCGCCCAGTAGACCGAGAAGCCGCCCGGCTTCTCATAGACGTGCTGGGCGACGATGTAGGCCTTGAGCCCGCCGCCGACGACCCCGTTCGACAGCGACAGCGGCGCCTGGGTCGCGCAGTCGAGCGCGCCGGCAGCCAGCGCCTGGGTCATCGGTGCCGTTCCCTGGAACTGGGTCCATTCGATGTTGTAGGTCTTGCCGAGATCCGGAAATTCGGTCGGCCGCTTCATCATCCAGTATTTGGATTCTTCCGCCGGGATGGTCCAGCCGACGCGGATCGTCTGCTGTGCGAATGTCGGCCCCGCGCTCGTCACCAAAGCCATCGCCGCGAGTGCCGCCAGCATCAACCGTTTCCGCATCACGCCCCTCCGCCCTTTCAAAAAGGAACCTCGCGGAGAATGTTTCATGTCTCAAATATCTGTGCAAGCGCGGAAAACGCCCCGCCTTTGCCTGCCCCATGGGCAAGCCCGCTTTGCAGCGCGACAAGGCCGGGTCATCGTGAAACGCCCCGCGGTCCGTGTGCCGCGGCGCGGTCGACAACGCAAGGTCGCACGCTCCAGGGTGGCGAAAGTGGCCGTTCAGCCGACTGGCGTCGCCGCGTCGCACGCGCTAGGGAGAAGCCCCGAATTGACCTTTTGAGGAGTTCTTCGATGTCGATCCAGCGTTTCGAAATTGGCCCGCGCATGAGCCAGGTCGTCGTTCACGGCAATACCGTCTATCTCGCGGGAGTCGTCGCGCAGAAGACCGCCGGTGAAAGCGTCACCAAGCAGACCGAGGAGATTCTCTCGATCATCGACGGCCACCTCGCCAAGGCCGGCACCGACAAGTCGAAGCTGTTGTCCGCGACGATCTACCTCACCGACATCAAGACCTTCGGCGAAATGAACGCCGTGTGGGATGGCTGGGTCTCGGCCGGCAATACCCCGGCGCGCGCCACGGTCGAAGCCAAGCTGGCTGCGCCGCAATACACCGTCGAGATCATGGTGATCGCGGCGAAATAGGCGCGCTGGGTCGCCGCGCACTAGTCAGTGTCGCGGCGACCAGTATTGCGATTGAGCGGACCACGCCGCTCGCGCATGAGCCCTTCCGGAAGCACCGGCTCGGTGCCGGGCAACGGCTCGGCCCGCACGTCGGCGCCCCACTGCTCCTGCTGGCGGGGCGTCGTTTTGTCCTTGACCTGGTGCGACTGCGGCAGACCGTCCTTGCTGACGGGGTCGTAGGCGCCGGAGCGCAGGTCGCGGGTGTCTCTGCCTGTCATGATCTTTCAACAAGCGGTGTCCAGCATTCGTTCCTGATCGCCGGCATGGAACAGATGCCCTCCTGCCGCCGCAGGACCAGCCACGGTCAGGACTGCGGCCGCAGCGGCGCGCCCTCGCGGACGCCGTCGACCTTCACGGCCAGCCGTTTGATCTTGTCGTAAAGCGTCTGCTTCGGAATGCTCAGCAGCGCCGCAGTCGCCGGCACGTCGCCGAGCTTGCGGCGCAACGCATCCTCGATGATCGAGCGCTCGATGTTCTCCAGCTGCCGTGGCAGCGACAGCTCCGAGGCCGCGGCGCCCGAGCGGTCGAGGACCTTGCGGTCGAGCACACCGAGCACGAAGCGGTCGGCGACGTTGCGCAGCTCGCGCACGTTGCCCGGCCATGAGTAGCCGAGCAGCAGCGACATGGTCTGCTCGTTCACGATCGGCGCGTCGCGCTCGAACCGCTTGGCAGCCTCGAGGGTGAAGTGCTCGAACAGGATCGGGATGTCCTCGCGGCGTTCGCGCAACGGAGGCAGCTCGATGAACGCGACGCCGAGACGATAATACAGATCGGCGCGGAACAGCTTCTGCTCGCTGAGCTCGAACAGATTGGCCTTGCTGGCCGCCACCACGCGGCAATCCACCGCCACAGGCTTGTTGGAGCCGACGCGCTCGACCGAGCGGTCCTGCAACGCCCGCAGCAGCTTCACCTGCACGCTGAGCGGCATGCTCTCGATTTCGTCGAGGAACAGCGTGCCGCCATGGGCATATTCGATCTTGCCGATCCGCTGCTTGGTCGCGCCGGTGAAGGCGCCGGCCTCGTGGCCGAACAATTCGCTCTCGACCAGCGACTCCGGCAGGCCGCCGCAATTCACCGCGACATAGTTGCCGCCGCGCCTGGCGCTGTGAGCGTGCAGGCAGCGGGCGACGACGTCCTTGCCGGTGCCGGTCTCGCCATAGATCGTCACGTCGACATTGGTCGAGGCCAGGGTCGAGACCAGGCGGCGCACCTCCTGGATCTGCGGCGAGCGCCCGAGCAGGCTCGCCTCGATGCCCTGGCGGTCGGCGAGCGCCGAGCGCAGCGCGCGGACTTCGAGCGTCAGGCGGCGCTTGTCGAGCGCGCGGCGCACGACGGAGACGAGCTGCTCCGACGAGCACGGCTTCTCGATGAAGTCATAGGCGCCGTTGCGCATCGCTTCCACGGCCATCGAGATATCGCCGTGTCCGGTGACCAGGATGACCGGCAGGTCCGGATCGAGCCGGTGCAGCTCGGACAGCCACTCGGTGCCGCTCTTGCCGCGCAGCCGCACGTCGGAGACCACCACGAACGGCATGTCGGCGCGAACGGTCGTGCCTGCGGCTTCGGCGGAGGCGAACGGCGTGACCGAGAGCCCGGCGAGCTGCAGCGCCTGGACTGCGCCGATGCGGACATCCTCGTCGTCCTCGACATAGATCACGCCGACCGGTTGCTCAGGAGTCATGCGGGAACCTCTTCAATCGGCAAGCGGCAGCAGCACAATGAACTCGGCGCCGGACGGCTCGAGATTCCGCGCCCGCAGCTCGCCGCCGAACGACCGCGCGATGTGATTGGCGATCACGAGCCCAAGTCCGAGACCCTTGCCGGCCGGCTTGGTCGTCACGAAGGGCTCGAACAGGCGCGGCAGGACATCTGCGGCGATCGCCGGGCCGCTGTTGGCGATGGTGATGCGGCACTGGCCCTCCTCACGCACGGCGCGGATGTGGATGGACTTCCGCGCGGCGCCCTCGACGGCATCGAGCGCGTTGGCGATGATGTTGCAGAGCAGTTGCTCGAGCCGGATCTGATCGGCCCTGACATGAAGCTCGGGCGCGAGATCGATGGTCACGTCGACATTGCCGTCCTTCACCCGCGCGCCGAGGATCTTGAGCGTCTCGGATAGCGCCTGCTCGACCGAGACGGCATCGAGCGGCGCGTTCGATTTGTAGGCGAACACGCGCAGCTGGCCGGTCAGGCGCGCCAGCCGGCGGACCAGCTCGCCGATGCGGATGAGATTGCCGCGGGCCTCGCCGATCATGCCGCGATCGACGAATTGCACGGCATTGTCGGAGGCGGTCTGAAGCGCCGCCAGCGGCTGGTTGATCTCGTGCACCATGCCGGCCGACATCTGGCCGAGCACGGCGAGCTTGCCGGCATGGACGAGTTCGTCCTGCGCGGCGCGCAATTCGGCGGTGCGCTCCTGCACCCGCATTTCCAGCCTGTCATTGGCGGCCTGCAGCGCGGCCTGGCTCGCCAGCCGCTGCCGGATCTCGCGGCGTCGCTGCGCCAGCAGGCCGAACGCCAGCAGCGCCACGATGCTGGCGAGACCCGAGAGCGTGCCGATGATCAAGGCCGTCCGCCGGATCGGCGCCTCGTCGTCGAGCAGCAGCAGCTGCCATTGCCGCCCGTTGAGCGGACGCTCGTCGACGCTGTAGACCGCGCCGCGCTCGGTCGCGACCTGGCCGCCGCGATCGGTCCTCTCCATGAAGCTCCAGCCGAGCGGCGCGAGGCTGGAGCTGCCATAGGGCTTGGACGTCGCGATCTCCTCGAGCGCGTCGGCCGAGAGCGGCGTCAACGGGCGGAAACGCCATTCCTCGCGCGAGGCGAGAATGGTGACGCCGCGGGCGTCGACCAGCAGCATGTCGGCACCGCGGTTGCGCCATTCGCGCTCGAAGGCATCGAGATTGACCTTGACGACGGCGACACCGATCGTCCGTCCCTCTTGCTTGACGGCATAGGACAGGTAATAGCCGGCGCGCGCGCTGGTGATGCCGATGCCGAAGAACACGCCGCGACCGGTCGCCAGCGCCTGGCGCATATAGGGGCGGTAGGACAGGTTGCTGCCGACCGGCGTTCCCGGCTGATCGAAGTCGGCGGCGGCGATCGCATCACCGGCGACGGTGAGGACATAGAGGTTGTCGGCGCCGGCCAGCAGGTTGATCGACTTCAGATGCAGGCTGACGCTCTGCTGCAGCGCGCGATCGTCCGGCGTGCCGAGCAGCCGGAAGACATCGGGCGAGGTCTCCAGCAGCGAGGGCAGATATTCGAAGCGCGAGAGGTAGCCGTCGAGCTGCGCGGCCTCGACCGCCAGCCGCTGCTGGGCCGCGGCGTGCCGCTGATCGAGCCCGCGGGAAAAGGCAATGGCATAGCCGAGCCATGCCGCGACGCCGACCAGCGCAGCCGCCATCACTCCGCGAGCGACCCAGCCCGCGCGCCTGCCGACCACCGCGGTGACGTCGGGATGTCCCTCGAGGCCGATCCGGAATGGAAGGTCCGTCATTCCCTTTTCCAGGCCCATCACTTCCCAGGCCCGTGTACCGGGCCGCGGCTGCCGTATCCGTAATTGTGCTGCAAGTCTAAGGTCTTGCCGGGCAATAGGCGACAACAAAATCGGCCGGGCCGACGCCAAGGCGCCCTCGTCAGTGCAGCTTGACGTGCGGCTCGGTGCGGCGGGTGATCAGGCGCGCCAGCGTGTCCAGCGACACCTTCGCGAGCCCGTGCAGCGCGTATTCGTGCATCTTGTAGAGCGACAGATACATCATCCGCGCGAACAGGCCTTCGAACACCAGATTGCCGCCGACCAGCGCGCCCATCATCGAGCCGACCGTGCTGAACTCGCCGAGTGACACCAGCGAGCCGAAATCGTGATAGCGGTAGTCCGCCAGCGGCTCGCCTCTGACGAAGCGCGGAATCTGCTTGTAGAGATGCGACGCCTGCTGATGCGCCGCCTGCGCCCGCGGCGGCACGTTGCCGCGCTCGCCCCAGGAGCAGGCCGAGCAGTCGCCGATCGCGAAGACGCGCTCGTCGCGCGTGGTCTGCAGGGTCTGCCTGACCACGAGCTGGTTGATGCGGTTAGTCTCCAGGCCCGCAATGTCCTTCAGGAAGTCGGGCGCCTTGACGCCCGCGGCCCAGACGATCAGCTCGGCCGGGATGACACGGCCGTCGACAAGGCTGACCTTGTCGGCGCCGACCTCGGCGACCTTGGCGCCAACCAAGACCTCGACGCCGAGCTTTGCGAGCAGCTTCTCGGTCTCACGCGAGACCCGCTCAGGCAATGCCGGCAACACCCGGCCCGCGGCCTCGATCAGCGTGATCCTGATGTCCTTCTCGGCGTCGACCTGGTCGAGACCATAGGCCACCACCTCGCGCGTCGTGCGATGGAGCTCCGCGGCCAATTCGACGCCGGTCGCACCGGCGCCGATAATCGCGACCTTCAGCTGGTGCGGCGCGATCGGCGATGACTGCGAATGGACGCGGATGCAGGCGTTGATCATGCGCTCATGGAAGCGCCTGGCGTCGCGCTGCGATTCCAGCTTGATGGCGTGGTCGACGACGCCGGGCGTACCGAAATCGTTGTTCTGGCTGCCGATGGAAATGACGAGCACGTCATAGAGGATGGTCCGCTGCGGCGTGACCTCGCGCCCCTCGGCGTCGAGGTAGGGCGCCACCAGCACCTCGCGCTTGTCGCGGTCGAGGCCGATCATGTCGCCGATGCGGTAGTGAAAGCCGTGCCAATAGGCCTGGGCGAGATAGTCGACCTCGTGCGCGGAGATGTCCATGCTGCCGGCCGCGATCTCGTGCAGCTTCGGCTTCCAGACATGGGTACGGTTGCGCTCGACCAGCGTGACGTCGAGCTTGCCCTTGCGGCCGTATCTGTCTCCGAGCCGGGTCGCGAGCTCCAAGCCGCCGGCGCCACCGCCGACGATCACGATGCGAGGAACACCAGACTGCGCAACGGCCATCATCCAATCTCCCCGAGGGTGACCGCGGCGCGACGGAATGACTGCGATGTCACTCCGGCTGCGTCATCACTTCGGCACCGCCGCCCCAGCCAGCGCGACCATGTTCACGATACGCCGTATCGTCGCGATGGTCAGACCATGCCGGCCTTGCGGCACCAGGCAGGATGCCTCCACGGTAAACCCCTGCCTGCCGCCACCTTAGCAGATTATCCGAGATGTTGGCGGCATCGCGATTGGGCAGGGCCGCGGCCGGCGCTACCGACGCTGGAATGCGACAGCAGCGCCCACCGCGACCGCAGGCCTATCCCGTCGTGACTGCGACTTCGACATCGGCCGGATCGATATCGCGATCGAGCGCGATGCGCAGCTTGTCGCGATCGAGCTCGCCTTCCCACCACGCCACGATCACGCAGGCGACGCCGTTGCCGCACAGATTGGTCAGTGCGCGGCACTCGCTCATGAACTTGTCGATGCCGAGCACGATCGCCATGCCCGGAACGAGCTCCGGCCGCACAGCCGCAAGCGTTCCGGCCAGGGTGATGAAGCCGGCGCCGGTGATGCCCGAGGCGCCCTTCGAGGTCAGCATCGCGACCAGCAGGATCGTGATCTGCTCGCCGAAGGAGAGGTGAACGTTCATCGCCTGCGCGATGAACAGCGTCGCCAGCGTCATGTAGATGTTGGTGCCGTCGAGATTGAACGAGTAGCCAGTCGGAACCACCAGGCCGACGACCGGTTTGGAACAGCCGAGCCGCTCCAGCTTCTCCATCATCTGCGGCAGCGCGCTCTCGGATGACGAGGTGCCGAGCACGATCAGCAGCTCGTCCTTGATGTATTTGAGGAACTTGAAGATCGAGAATCCGGCGATGCGGGCGATGATGCCGAGCACGATCACGACGAAAGCGAGTGACGTGAGATAGAAGGTCGCGATCAGGCCGGCGAGGTTGCCGAGCGCCTGCGGCCCGTAGCGACCGATGGTGAAGGCCATGGCGCCGAAGGCACCGATCGGAGCGGCCTTCACCACGAGGGCGATGACGCCGAAGATCGCGTGCGCGGCGTCGTCGATGAAGGCGCGCATCGTATGGCCGCGCTCACCGAGCGTCATCAGGGCGATGCCGAACAGGATCGAGAACAGCAGCACCTGCAGGATATCGCCCTGCGCGAACGCTCCGACCACCGTGTCCGGGATGATGTGAAGCACGAAGTCGACCGACTTCATCTCGCTCGCCTGCTTGGCGTAGTTGGCGACGGCGGCGGTGCCGGCGTTGCTCTGGCCCTGGAACCCTGCCCCCGGCTGAATGAAATTGCCGACGATGAGCCCGAGCGCAAGCGCGAAGGTCGAGACGATCTCGAAATAGATCAGCGCCTTGACGGCAACGCGCCCGACCTTCTTGACCTCGGAGACGTGCGCGATGCCCGACACGACGGTGCAGAAGATGACCGGCGCGATCACCATCTTGATCAGCTTGACGAAGCCGTCGCCCAGCGCCTTGATCCATTCGTTCTTGCCGAGCTCGGGCCAGAGCCAGCCGACGATGACACCGAGCACGATCGCGAACAGGACCTGCACATAGAGGACCCGGTAGAACGGCTTCTGCGGTGGTGCCGCGGCCGCTGTGGTGGTTGCAGACATCGTATCTTCTCTCCCTGATCTTACTCGGTCTATCTCTCTGGTCTGCCTATGACCCGCTTCCGCGCCGGCTCCATTGCATGCCGGAGCAACGTCATGCGTCCGGACGCGGGCCGGGCCGGGGGGCGGACCCGCGAAGCTGCGCAGGCGGAATCGCCTGTCGCCGGGTCTCAGGTGAGGGATGGGCTGTGGGCTGGCATCCGGACGTCCCCTCGCATCTGTTGTTCTGGAGCTGGCGCTCGTTTGGCGGCTCACTAAGCAGCAATCGTGCCAGCGGCGCGGCGCAGCATGGGGCGCCTGCATGTCCTTCAGTTTGCTACGATTTGTGAACCATCACGCGGCGGGCGGTCAAGGCACAGCGCGCGGTTTGTCTGGACTTCCGGAATTTTGCCATCGCAGGCACCCGAAACATCGGACGTACCGGCGACATTGTCCCACGGGCGATATCCAGCCCTGCCTGTCGGGCGCTCGACCTGGCTGGGGCGGGAGGGATCGAACCTCCGAATGGCGGGATCAAAAGCTACGGGCGTCCGCTGTAAATCAACGCCAATTCTGAATTTGGCGCAGATTCTAGCCCTAGTACCCGGCGGACAGAACCTGGGATGTGGCGGTTCCGGCATCGACTGCGCCACGCTGTACATCCGCAATGTTGGCCGAGACCAACTGCGTTCCCGCGCCCGCGTGCTGGACATTGTGCGAGATCTCCCGGGTGGCAGCGCCCTGCTGCTCCACGGCCGATGCGATCGTCGACGAAATCTCCTGCAGCTTCTCGATTGTGATGCCGATCTCGCGGATGGCACCGACCGATTGCTGGGTGGCGGACTGGATGCTCGAGATCTGCTGGCCGATCTCGCCGGTGGGCCGCGTCGTTCGCGACTTTGACATGGCCGGCAGCCGGAAAGAAGGACGCAACGGCGGCTCCCCCTGGTCAAAGCTCGCGGACCCGGCGAGGATGCGCCTTCGTATGCCATGCCCAGGCTGACCTGATGATCGTACGCAGGTCCGATCGCAATGGGCGGAACTGGAGATCGTCGTTGGCAGCTGTGGGGTCCGCCACCAACGTGGAGGGGTCACCGGGGCGACGATCCTTCATCGTTGCGGGCGGCGCAGAACCGGTTTCCCGCTCAATGGCGTGCAACACCTCTTTGACCGAATAACCCTTGCCGGTTCCGAGATTGAACGCTCGTCCGACAATTTTCCTTTCGTTTCTCATCAAGGCATGGATTGCCCTCACATGCGCATCTGCCAAATCGCTGACATGAATGTAGTCCCGGACTGCCGATCCATCGGGAGTATCGTAATCATCCCCGTAGACGGCGAACTCATCCAGGTGTCCCTGAATGACCATCAGCGCCCGCGGAATCAGATGAGTTTCGGGGTCCCGAAGTTCGCCGATGAGCCCGCAATCATCTGCCCCGCAAGCATTGAAATAGCGCAACCGAATCGCGTTGAATCCATATGAAGCCTCGAAGTCCCCGATGATCTGCTCGGCCATCCATTTCGATCTGCCGTATGGATTTACGGCATGCCCTGCTTGGGCTTCTCTGATGGGCATCAGAGGTACTTCGCCATAGACTGCGCCGGTGCTCGAAAAAACAATGTTGGAGCATCCGGCCTTGCGCATGGAGTCGAGCAGCGTCAGCGTGCCGACCACGTTGTTACGATAATAAATGTGAGGATGCGATACAGACTCACCCACCAGGCTCAATGCCGCCAAATGAATAACGGCCTGGATCTCAAACTCCCTTAGCGCTGCAACGAGGCTCCGTTCGTCCAGGATGTCCCCCGTAACAAGAGGTCCCCAGTTCACAAACGATCGATGGCCGATTGCAAGGTTGTCGTAGCAGACAGGCTCAAATCCAGCTTCCTTAACTGCCTTGCAACAATGTGACCCGATGTATCCGGCTCCGCCCGTAACAAGAATCCGCCGCCCAGCACCCATGCAAGAACTCGCTTTCTTCAGCCGCAACCTTCCCGCCTCGCAACCTCAACCAATGCGATCAAATATCGACACGACACCTTTCGATCGATACCATGGGTTATCGTTGTGGTCGACCGGCTTGCTCGAGTCCCGCTCATTCGGGTGACGGCCTCCAACGTGCTGCAGTCGTCGTAGCGATCCACTCAAGGCAACGATCCGGCCAGTTTGCGACCTCGCCGCCATGAATTCCGAGGCCAAAGCCATGGCCGCCGTGATCACAGATCATGGCCTCCACAGGCACGGCCGCCGCGCGCAGCGCCTCAAGATAGACGAAGCTATTCTCTGGCTTGGCGACGGTGTCGTCCCGAGCGTGAACGACAAATGTCGGACAGACGCCTGGCGTGACGGCCCGCTCAAACGAGTAACGTCCGGCCACGGCATCGGATGGAGACTTCCCGAGCAGGGCCTTGCGTGATCCAGCATGGGTAATGGCTCGATCCATTGAGATTACGGGGTAGACCAGGATGGCAAAGGCCGGCGATCCCGCCGACCGCGAGGCCCATGCCACCATATGCCCGCCGGCCGAGAAGCCCATGGCGCCGATCCGATCGGAGCGGATCCCCCACACCGTCGCATAGGCGCGCGTCACTGCCAGCGCTTCGTCGAGATCGGCCATCGGCAACGGCAGGGCGGTGTCCGCCCGATCCGATTGCGGCAGCCGGTATTTCAGGACAAGGCCGGCGATGCCCCGCGCCGCCAGCCAGCGCGCGACGTCATGACCTTCCTTGTCGATGGTGACGCCGGCATAGCCGCCGCCCGGACAGATGACGATCGCCGTTCCGGTCGCGATCCGCCGCTCGGGGAGGAACACCGTCAAGGTCGGCCGGCCGACGACGCGCACCGACCGGTCGGGACGACTGACGCCACGCTCTTCGATCCGATCGGCCATCGCCGATCCGCCGTTCCTGGTGCCCAGCGCCAACTCGATCGGCAGCCGCCCGTCGCCCGTCGTCGTCCATGACGATCCCATCTGCAGGACCCCGCGCAGAACATGCTCGACGCCCTCGATGGCTGGCAGCGCCAACGTCTTGGCTGAAGATGTCTTGGCAGAAGATGTCTTGGCTGAAGACGCCACTGCATCCAAGCCCACAGCGGCATAGCGGCCACGAACCAGCCGCACGAGGCGCGCAATGCCGGGTTGGGGACTGTCCGTCACGACGGGAATGCCGAACAGGACGCCCAAAACGGCGCCCCAGTTCGCACCGCGCGACGACGGCGCGTAGAGTGCCGCGGGCCGACGGCTACGCAACTGCCAGGCCAGCCGCATCAGGCCGGAGAACCGCGTGAGTCCGGCCGGCCAGAGTTCCGGCGCAAACCAAGTGGGATCGAAACCGTCGCACAAGGTGGCGGCTCGCGCCAGCGATGCCGCGTCGGCATCGTCGAACAGAATTGCCAATCGGAACGGTGTGGGCGCCTTCATCGCCCCGGCCGAAGCGCACGTTGTGCTGTTCATCGCGTCCGCAGACCGTCAGACCACGTCGGCGAAGCCGCGCTTCGTGCGCATGAAGAAAGCATAGCCAGCAACAGCGACAACGACGCCAGCGGCGAACATCGCGCCCAGCCTCCCCCATTCCGGCGCAAGCCCCAGCACGGCGACCTTGCGCGCATCATCGACCAGCGCAGCAATCGGATTGAGATCGAACAACCATCGGAATTCCGAGGGGACACTGCTCAGCGAATAGAAGATCGCGCTGGCAAACATGAGCACTGTCAGCAACAATGGCACCATCGCGTTGAGATCCCTGACAAACACGCCGAGACTGGACAGCAGCCAGCTCAAGCCCAATGCAAAGCAGATCAACGGCGCGACCACGAGCGGAAGCAGCGTCGCCGTGGCCGGAACCGTACCGTGCGCCAGCAGGACGCCACAGAAGAATGGGACGAAGCTGACGATCATCTGCACGAGCGCGGCCGCCACGGCCGACAGCGACAGAATCTCCAGCGGGAAAACCACCTTGGTGACGAAGTTAGGTTTCGAGACGACCAGAGCGGGCGAGCGTCCGACCGCCTCGGCGAAGAAATCGAATAGGATCAGCCCGCAGAACATCGAGAGCACGAAGTCCAGCTTGCCCGCGCCACCGCCGAGTTGCGGCTGCAGGATGAAGCCGAAGACGACCACATAGACAGTCAGCATCCCCAGCGGCCGCAACAGCGACCAGACAACGCCCAGATACGAGCCGCGGTAGCGCGCCAGAATATCCCGCAAGGTAAACTGCCGAAGCAGCGTGCCGTGCGCGACCAGTCTGCGCACGATTTCCCACGGCAACAGCAGTTGCGGCCAGGAAAAATGATCTCGCGATTGCTGCACGGCCGCCATGTTACGTCGCCCCCGCTACGAAACCATAAGTATCAACAAGTTTGACAGTAGCGCCAAACGAGTGCAAGCAAATAGCTGAATTTCGCAAGCCGACAGCGACGATTCCGCATCCTTCTCAGGCACAGCGCTCATGACGACCGAGCATCAGGATCGCTTTCCGCCTTGGGCTCTGGCGCTCTTGACCTTCGTCGGATCAGCGCTGATCGCGTTGCCCTCGTTTCCCGGACGGATGAATGCCGATGCGCTCGACCTGTACGGCCAGGCACTCGGCGACCGCTTTCACGACTGGCACGCTCCTCTCGTGGCCTGGCTGTGGAGAACGATCGGCGCCTCTCCGGCCCTGGTCGCGGGGCATACCACGCTGATCGTCTTCGCGATCGTTTATGCGGTCGTCCTCACCTTACGCGCCAATGGCCTTTCGTCGCCGGCGGCGTTGCTGGCCGCGTTCGGATTCGCGTTGTTCCCACCCGTACTCAACCACCTCGTTGCGGTCTCGAAGGACACCTGGGTGGCCGCGCTATTCGTCGCGACCTTCGCGATGTCCTCGGCGGCCGCGCCAGCCAGGCTCCTCCATACGCGCGCAGCCCTGATTGCGCTCGCGCCATCGATACGCCCGGAGACCGTTCTCCTGCTGCCGCTGTTCATTTGGGGCGAGTACGTCCTGGCCGGACGAAAATTGCTCCCCGCCGTCCGCTTCGCCGGGGTCTTGCTCCTCACCGCCGCCGCGCTAGGCCTGTTCGTCGCAAAAGTCGTCAAGCCTGAAGCCCGGCATGCCGAGGGCGGGATCTTTCTGTTCGACCTCGCCGGCATTTCGATCCGGACCGATCAGCTCTTGCTGACTCCCGCGAGCTTTCCCGCCAACGATCTTGCTGTGCTGCAGCGGCACTACTGGAGCGACAGCCTGTCTCCGATCGCATGGGCGAATCCCGAAAGTGAAATGGTGCGGTTCGTCGTCGGCGACGACTTGGCAGAACTGCGTCGCCGCTGGGAGAGCGCCGTTGTGGCCTATCCGCTCGCATATCTCGACACCCGCAGCGTCATCGTGCGCGAGTACCTGCGCGGGCATTGGACGTACCATCCCGGCATCGATTCAAATCCTCGTATTCACCTCTTTTGGCCGAAGGCGAACGGAATGGTGAATGCCTATCTCGATGCCGCGCCTCGATGGCTCTCCAGCCATTGGCTGCCGATGATCGGAGCCGTCGTCCTTCTGGCGGCCATAGTGCGGCTGAAGCTGCATCGGCGTCGACCGGAGTGGATGGTCTATCTGGCCGTGGCTATCGCCTATCAGGTCATGCTGCTTCCCCTCATCGTCGTGCCGGATTATCGGTTCGGATATGCGGGCGTGATCCTGTTCTTCCTGATCCTTGGGTTGACGTCGCGCGATCTCGCGCTGATGGAACGAGCGCGGACTGTGGGCGATGACCATGGGACCAAGGCGGAGGGCGTCGCCGGCGGGTTGGCCGCGCCGGCGTCGACGTCCGCGGGATTACCGGGTCAGAAGCCAATAAACCGCGCGCTGCACCGGTGAGCCCCGACGATTGCGGCCGGCGTGCCAATAATCGTGCCGGAGCACCCATCGGAACGACTGCGGTCGCGCCAGCATCCGCAGACTGTGCGGATAGGCCAGCAGTCGTCTTGCGTATACGGCACCGAATCCTTCTCCGTGCGGAATATCGCCGACATGACGCGCCTCGGCTTCGGTCGGATACTGCAGGAAGCGCTTCAATTGCGCCGCCGCCGCGTCCCTGGACAAGGCGAGGTCCGGAAACCGGACCTTCAGCGCCAGATAGTCGTCGACGAATTGCATCGCCCCTTGTTGCATGCGCACGATACTCTCGACCCTGTAGGGCTCGAGATCGGTGGACGCCCTAACCGGAAAATAGTTGCCGTCGGCGTCGCGCTCCATACGAACGATCGTCCCCTCCGTCGCCGAAAACAACAATTCGACGACTTCGACCCCCTCCCAGATCAAGCGCCGGTAGTCGTCCGGTTCGCCCCGCCGGAAAAGATAGGCGTCGTGGGGATATTTCTCGTCGGGCAGAACGATCTCGTGCGCGAACCCATATGTGCCGAGGTAGAGTCCGGTAATCTCCGGGCAATCCCCCCTCTCGCGCAGCATATCGGTGATCGACCGCTGCATCGTACCATGCCACCCGACGTCGATCAGGCCAACGCGGCGGCCCCCCACCAGACCGGAAGCGCTCAAATAGTCCAGCAGAACCTCACGTTCCTCGCGCGCGTTCTCGCAGATCGGTCCTGCAAGCCCGAGGAACAATTGCCGCAGGCGCCCATAGTCCGCTTCCGTCTTGACCTCGTGGTCGGGGCCGCTAAATCCAGCCGCACCGAAAGCTCCCTGATGTTTGCGCCAGTCGACGCCAGCGCGCTCGATGAATTGCGCCGCTGTAAGCACCGATGTCCCGCCCGACAGAAACCGGATGACATCCTCATTGAGGTCCTTGATCGCCGCCACGTTAAGCGCACGCCTCGAACCATAAAGATAGTGCGTCTCTTTGACCGCTCCATCTGTCGCGGCGGCCAGCTTGTCATAGACCTGCTGCATCACGAGCCCTTCACGGGCCAGGAAATACAGGGCGTCCAAGCGGCGCGCCTTAGCCTGCTCAATCAACCATTCCGTGAAGCCGACAAACAGCGGACCGGCCGTTGCATAGCCGAAATCCTCCCAAAAGCTCTCCTCGCGCGAGACCGGCACGGCGTCCCGCCTTGCATGGGTGATCCGGTTGGCGATCAGCCCCTGCGCGACCGACCTTGCCGCAGATACAGGCTCCGATGTCTTCCACACCTTCGAGGCGCGGTGAGAGCTCATATACGCGTCCATGCAGCGCCGGTAATGCCAGGTCGACATTCCATGCTTCCGTCCCATCTCGATATCCGCGCGGATGTTGTCGCCGATGTGGAGCCAGCGCTGACCTTCACCGGGCAGGCGCGCTCGCGCTTCGGCATGGAGCTCGCCGGTTGACTTCGTCTTCTTCGAGACCGACGAAACCAGCAAGGCTTCATGGCCGTCATAGCCCGCGTTCCGCAGCAGGTCGGCGATCACGTGCTCCGGAAGGTACGAATCGGAGATGAAGGCGATTCGCTTGCCGCGATCGCGGCACCAGCGATAGGCATCATGAATGAACGGATTGCGCCGGCAGACGTCGAGCTCCGCCTCGATCTCCATTTGAGCAACAGCCTTAGATAACTCCGAATCGATAGCCAGGGTCTCGGAAAGGGTGCCGTAGATTTCGTCCAACGTGACTTCCCGGGCACGATGGCTTTGCCAGGCACGTTCGCGCGCCAACCGCTCCGCATCGCGCCGCGCCGCCGCGAACTGTATTGAATCTGCGCCGAGCCTGCGGCGCACTGCCGGCTCCATCAACAGAAAGAGATCATCGGGCTCCGCCAACGCGCGAAGAATCGACGTATCGAAGACGTCGAATGAAACGACGTCGGCGTCATCAAGTCTGGATTGGAGTTCCGCGTCCATGTAGCTTTGCATGCTCAATCGAACTTTCTTCGGCGAAAGACGCGATGAAGAAAGCCCTTGTCCTGGCGCCGCTTTCGAAGCCACGCCTCCAATAGAAACATCTGCCACGAAATATTGGCCAGGGTGCCGATCCCGGTGCGGCCGCTATTCAGTTCCTGACGAAGCCATTCGTTGCGGAGGAAGACGCTGTAGTTCTCATGCTGGTGGCTCTGATCGACGACCGAATTGCTGTATTCGACCGCGCCTGCCGGCAAACGATGGTGATAATAGGCCAGGCATTCGCACAGCACTCCGATCTCGAAGGATTGCAGGAATCGGACATTGAATTCCCAGTCACCCAGAACTGGAAGATCCTCCCGGAACGGGCCGATCTTCACCAGCGCATCTCTCCTGAACAGGAACGAGATCGGCGGGAACATGTTTTGCGCCAGCATGCGAAACAAATGCACCCCCTTCACCCAGGAATTGAAATCATGTCGTTGCACGGTCTCGATCCGGTCCTCCTTTATGGATTCGACGACTCTCTCCGTGTGGGTGATCACGCCGGCCAGTTTCGGAAACGTCGCATTCGCCTCCATATAGGCCACGGTCTTACTGAGGAAGTCCGGTCGCCATGCGTCATCATCGTCGTGAATAACGATATAGCGGCTGGATGACGCTTCAACGCCTTGATTTGACGCGGCTTCCATGCCGCGCGATGTATTATTGTGGATGACGTGGCAACGACCTGCATAGCGGCCCGTGCGCTGGGCGATCAGTCCGTCGACCGTGGCAGGATCGCCGCCGTCGTTGACCACGACGTGAATCCAATTCTCGAAGCTCTGGTCCAACACGCTGTCCAGGGCGCGCGGCAACAGCAACGGACGGTTCCTGGTCCGCGTGATCACCGCAACAGTGTCATCCATCTGCCGATATCCCCAATCCATCCCGTCAATCACCGTCGGAGCGACGAACGATGCCGATCGCGCGCAACCAGCCAGAAGGCTGCCGTCTTTCCAGTTCGCCGACGCGCTGTTTGAATCTCTCGCTTTCCTGCCACCAGCGGTCGGTCTGCTCCCTCTGCCATTGCAAGTCGATGGCGGCGCGGTAGCGCTCGACGAGCCATTCGCCGCGGTAGAGATAGCCGCGAATCTTGTCCGGCACGCCTTCCGCGAGCCCGGCGCGGTACCAGCGTTCGCCCTTGGGAAAGAGGATGCCGAGCCCCCACCGGTTCAGGAATTCGAGGTGCGGATGGCGCTGCTTGATCTCTGCCCAGAAACGGGCGGACTCGTAGCCCGATGACGGCGCGATATCGTGCATCAGGACGATTCCGTCCGGGGCAAGCTTTGGCAACCAGGTGGTGAAATCGCTGCGAACCGCATCATAGGTGTGCAGGCCGTCGATATGCAGCAGATCGATCGAATCGTCGTCGAACGCTTCCGTCGCCTGATCAAAGCTAGCGCGATGCAGCACAAAGCGATCATCGGCGAACGAGCCGGCCATCGTCTTCGCGGCCGTCTCGTACACTTCGCCGCCATAATGGCCGCAGTGCTCGTCGCCTTCCCACGTATCGATGCCGACGACCCGGCTCGGCAGATCGCGATCTTTGACCGCCTGGCAGAAGGCAAAATAGGAGCAGCCGTAGTGAACGCCGAGTTCGACGATCAGGCGCGGCCGCGAAAAGCCGACCAGATCATACGCGAAGTCGCGATGCCCCTGCCAGGGGGATATCGCGAGCTGCGGGTTCAGGACATCCGACTCGTAAGCTGGTTCGCTGACGACCCAGGCTGGTTGCTGCGACAAGTCGGCGGAATGCTCGGGCTCGATCATACGCCACACCGGATTGATGGAGGCGCTGCCGAACCGGGGGCTGGCCAGGCCGTGGAACCGCCAAGCGGCACGATGTCGAGCTTCGTTATCGGGTTGTTGAAGATGCCGTGGATCGCCCGACCAGGACTGATGGCGTTGAGCTTGACGACGTTATGAGCCCAGCATTGGACGACGTGCCGCAGCGGATCCGTCCCCTCGCCAATGCCGACCGTAAGGGTGTAGTCGCCCGGCTGGATTTCCGGCCAGACAAATTCGAGCCGCACCAGGTGTTCGCCGGGATCGAGTGCGACGACGCCGCGGGCGAGGCTACAACTGTTCTCGCCGCAGATTTGATTGCCGTGACGGTCGCTGAGCAGATAGCCGACGATCACGTGCGTCTTCGTTGCGGCGCACCCCAGCAACAGGTCGACGCTGATCCGGTCCCCCGCCTGAACCATACCGGCCGGAGCAAGATCAGGTTTGGTGACGGCGACCCGCCTGATCAGAACGTCCCCCGCCCCGCTCAATTGCGACGATTTGAGATCAATCCATGGCAGCCGCTCGAACCTGTTCGCGTCCATGTCCGCGCCCGGCGCGGAGCGTCTGCCCAGCGCTGCGGAGCCGGCGTCCGCCACGGAACGGTCGCGTCCGTCGGAGACGCGGTGCGACATCCTGATGTAGAAATCGACTGCATCCCTGGAGCTTCCGGCGAAGACGATTTCGCCGCGGTCGAGCACATAGGCGTATTCGGTCACGCTGCGGATCGCCTGGAGGTCGTGCGTGACGAAGACCTTGGTGACATCAGCCATCGCCTCCCTCATGTGGCGGATGCACTTCTGCTGGAAGAAGATGTCGCCGACGCTCAGCGCCTCATCAACCAGCAGCACCTCCGGCTTGAGACAGGCGGAGGTGGCGAACGCCAAACGGACGGTCATGCCGCTGGAATAGGTCTTGGTCGGTTGGTCGATGAAGTCGCCGATGTCCGCAAACGCGGCGATTTCGTCGAATTTCGCGTCGGTTTGCCGCCGGCTCATACCGCGGATGGCCGCATTCAGATAGACATTCTCACGCCCCGAAAAGTCCGGATCGAAGCCGCTGCCAAGCTCGAGCATGGCGGCAATGCTGCCGACGACGGCGATCTCGCCCTGGCTCGGCGTCAGCGTCCCAGCGAGCAGCTGCAAGAGCGTGCTCTTGCCTGAACCATTGCGGCCGATGATGCCGACACTGGCGCCGCGCCGCACCTCGAGCGAGACGTCATGCAGGGCGTAGTAGTTGCGCACGGCGCCATGCGACAATCGCTCGCAGGTGTCTCGCACCGCGGCCGGCAGGAACGGCAGTTGGCCAAGCCGCCCGAGCATCGGCCCATGTAGGCGCGCCGCCGGCGACGACCAGACCGTATAGGCTTTGGAGACGTTCTCGACTTTGATGGCGAGTGATGGCATCTGCGCAGACTGCGGACGAAGGCCATGCCATCAAACATCAACGAGCAGGCCATGGCAATTGCAACCTTGAAGATGTCCGATATCTATCAATCCGGGGCGAAGGACGGTAGAGAAGAACGACGGAACCGTTGAATACAATTCGTACCGGTATTCTTTCTTGATCTGGGACAACACATTGCCCCGCTGGGCGCCGCTTCTGCCGGCCAAGCTTCGCTTCCGGCACATGCTGGCGGCGCATCACGGCGGACGGACAAAGGGCCGGTTCGTGCCTGTCCCGGAGGAACCGCCGCCCGACCCGCGCCGCGCGCCACTCCGCATTCACTTCTGGACACCCAATCCGTGGCCCAGCACCGCCATCCATGTCGATCGGGTCGTACCGGAGTTGCGCCGTCAAGTCGCAGCTCTCGGTCTGCCTTGGCAGATCGATGCCGGAGGCCTCCCCACAGCGCCGGTGGATTGGCTGCTCTGCCTCAAGGCGGTCCCGCCGCGTGGCTTGTGCTCACCGCATCGTACCGTCCTGCTGCAGCCCGACGACGCGGACCGGGTCTGGGCGAATCTCGACCGCTTCGCTCATGTCGTCTCGGTTTCCTCTCCGGTATTCGCATCGTTCTTAGGGACTGCCCATTCCCGCACCTGGTTCATCGAGGAGACCGAAACGCTCGATCTCATCGAAAGCGGCGGCGCCGCGCTCGACGCTGCGGCACCCTCGCAACGACCGCCACTCTTGTTGTGGCATGGTACGCGGGAAAGCCTCGATGGTCTCGTCGCCCTGAAGGACGCGCTCGCTTCGCTCGGCCGCGACACCGATGCCGAACTGGTCATCCTCACGAACCTTCCGGAGCGGAGCGAACGGTGGGGTGCTCTGCCAGTCCGCTACGCCGCCTGGTCGCCCAAAGCGCTGTGCGCGCTGGCAGCCCAGGCCCGGCTGGGCATCGTCCCGGCGCGGCCGTCAGTTCCCGATTCCTATCTCAAGTCTGCCGGCCGCATGCGTGGCCTGTTCGCCCGGGGATGTCCGGCCATCGGCGACGCCCGGTCGCCGGATGTTGTCGCCTTCAGCGAGATCTGCGGCATGCCGTCGGCACAGACCGCGGATCAATGGCGCGACGCGATTCGGCAAATCTGGAACGATGATGTGCGGCTGGATCGCATTGCGCGTCAGGGACATGCCCAGATGCGCGCGCATTACAATACGGCTCGAACCGCGGCCCAGTGGCTTTGGTTCCTCGGCGGTGGGGCCGAAGGGCCCGACCGCCCCGGCAGCACCCATCCCGCTGCCTTGCCCCGAGACCGCACATGACCGCAACCGGCGAGAACAGCCACTTCTCTTCTACCATGGTGCATCGCCGCACGACCTCGTCGCCGCTGACGATCGAGCAGGTCCACACCCGCGCGCAACTACACGATTTCATCGTCCTGCCGCGAGTGATCTACAACGGGATGCCGGGTTTCGTCGCTCCGCTCGATTTCGAACGGCGGCAGATGCTCGATCCCCGGCACAACTCATTCTTCACGCACGGGCAGGCAGCCTATTGGATCGCCATGCGGAATGGTCGGCCGCAGGGACGCATCTCGGCCCAGATCGATCACGCTGCCACCGGGCCGGAAGCGGCCGACATCGGACTGTTCGGGTGTCTCGACGCGATCGACGACGGCGACGTCGTCAACGCGCTGTTCGTGGCCGCGGAGGCTTGGCTGCGTCGGCAGCGGCGCAAGGTGGCTCGGGGACCGTTCCTGCTGTCGATCAATGGCGAATCTGGCCTCCTCCTGGAAGGGCAACAGGAGCCGCCGATGACGCTGTTCCCATGGCATCCCGACTATCTCGATGGTCGCGTTCGCGACGCCGGATACGCGCTCGTCCGAGAGTTGCTCTGCTTCGAGTACAATAGAATGGACGTCGGCACCGAGAGTCGTTTCGAACGATTCTCCTCCATGCGACGTCACGCCGGCATCACCACGCGCGACATTCATCTCGACGCCCTCGACGCCGACATGGAGCTGGCGAGGCAGATCTTCAATGATGGTTGGCAGGACAATTGGGGCTTCACCCCGACCACGCAGTCCGATGTGCGTGCACTGACGGCCCAATTCAAGCCGATGCTGTTTTCGGACGCTGGATTTTTCATCGAGGTCGATGGCGAGCCCGCAGCATTCATGCTGGCGATTCCCAACTTGTTCGATGTCGCCGCCGGGCTCGGGCCTGTCCCGAGCCTCGTCGGCTGGCTCAAGCTGTTGATCCGCATCAAACGCGCGAAGTACCGTTCCTTCAGAATTGTCCTACTCGGCATGGCCTCGAAATACCGCAGCAGCGCTCTCCGCGCAGCGATTGCGGCCGTCATGGTCGAGGAACTCTGGAAGCGCGGATCGACGCTGGGCATCGACCGGGCAATAGCCGGGTGGGTTCTCGACAACAACCCCCTGGCGCAATCCCTGACCCGGATCGGATTGCGACAGTCCCACACCTATGGAGTCTACGAGAAGAGCATTGTAGACTGACTTGAAGTTGCCGTAACTAGGCAGCGCAACTTGGCACGCAATCGGAGGCACGATTGACCCAATCGAATGTGGAAAAGGCCGCTCTTGCCGCCTCCCTGGCCGACCAGATCCTTGAAGTCATTGTCAGCGAAGGGAAGATCGACCCGGCCAAGACGACCCCCGATGCGACGCTGGAGAGTCTCGAGATCCAATCCATCGACGTCGTCATGATCCTGATGGCGATCGAGGAGAAGTTCGGCGTCTATGTGCCGATCGACGGCGGCATCGCTGACGTCAAGGACCTGAGCGGATTCGTGCAACAGATCGAAGCCCGCATTCTGGTGGAGCGCAGCTGACGTGTCGCGCCCTCGCGTCGTCGTCACTGGCATGGGCGCGGCTTGCGCGACCGGCAAGGGCATTGACGCCCTCTGGCGCGCAGCCCGCGACGGACAAAGCGCCGTGGGACCGCTCGAGTTCGAGCGGCCGGGCTCGAACCAGATCAAGCTCGCAGCGCAGATCAAATCCTTCGCCCCGGAGAGCTATGTCGAGGCCAAGGTTCTGCCGTTCTGCGACCGATACGCGCAGCTTGCCATCGTCGCTGCGGACGAAGCCCTGTCCCAGGCAGGCCTTGCGCGCGAGGAGCGCCAGGGGCCGACGACCGCCGTGATTCTCGGAACCGGCGTCGGCGGCATCACCACCATCGACGAGCAGTGCTACAGCGCCTACGCGACGAAGTCCCGTCTCAATCCGCTGGCCATTCCGCGCATCATGAGCAGCGCCGCCACCTCGCACCTGAGCATACGCTACGGCTGCACTGGCCCGACCTTCACCATCACGAGCGCCTGCGCCTCATCGGCCCAGGCGATCGGAGTAGGTACCTCGCTGGTCCGGTCCGGCGCGGTGGAGCGGGCGATCGTTGGCGGCAGCGAATCGTCGATGACCGCGCTGAATATCCGCACCTGGGAATTGCTGCGAGTGCTGACCCCGGATGCCTGTCGGCCCTTCTCCACCGGCCGCAACGGCATGGTGCTCGGCGAGGGCGCCGCCATCATGGTGATCGAAAAACTCGAGACCGCGCGCCGACGCAACGTCGAACCGCTGGCCGAGATCGTCGGCTATGGCACGTCGAGCGATGCTTTCGACATCGTTCGTCCCGACCCCAATGGCGCTCGGTCCGCGATCGAACAGGCGATCGCCGACGCCGGGCTGACGCCCGGCGATATCGACTATGTCAACGCCCATGGCACCGGCACCGTCGCCAACGATATCGCCGAGGCCGAGGCGCTGCAGCGCGTGTTCAGCGACCGGCTGCCCCGCCTCGCAGTGTCGTCCACGAAGCCGATCCACGGCCACGCACTGGGCGCCGGCGGGGCGATCGAACTGGCGATCACCATCATGGCGATGCGCGACAACATTGCGCCGCCGACCATCAACTGGCTCGGTGCCGATGCGAAATGCGGCATCGACCCGGTCGCCAATGCGGCGCGCGCAATGCCGATCCGCGTCGCCATCTCGAACTCCTTCGCCTTCGGAGGCGTCAACGCATGCCTCGCCGTCGCGCGGGCGGATTGACCCTGAGGGATCTGATGTGAGCGGGCCGGACAGCGCGCAGGATCAGGTCAGCATCGGTCCGATTGCGGTCCGGGCTGACAGGGCGGACGTCGCTGCCTTCGTGTCCGCGCTGGGGCTGCAGCGCCGCTTCGGCCCCGTACCGTTTGCGTTTCCGATCCGCTGGCTCAGCCTTCCCGCAATCCGACCAACCGTGATCGGCAGGCTCGGGCTCACCGATGAAATCGTCGTGCAGCAATCGCAGACCTTCACCTATCATGAAGGCCTCGGCCCCGATCGCGACTACGGCTTCGCAGTCGAAGCCCGTCGCGAGCGGACCCCAACGGACCGGACGCTCTTGCGCGGGACCGTGTGCGATTCCGAAGGGCGGATCGTCGCAACGCTCGACACGCTGTTGCGCACGTTTCGTCCCGACGCAGCACGCGACGCCGCACTCCGCTCGCGCCCGATGCCGGACTCGAGCTTTCCGGTGATCGAGACCGGGCCGATCGACATCGCGCAGACCGAGAGCTACGCGGCGGCATCGCTCGACGACAATCCGCTCCACAGCGATCCCGCGACGGCTCGCGCCGCGGGTCTCGACGGCCTGATAATCCACGGCATGCTGGCGATGGGGCAGATCGAAGGCGCGCTCCGCGACTGGATACCGGCACTGCGGATCAATCGCATCCATGGCAATTTCCTGTTGCCCGTTCCAGTTGGCAGCCGCCTCCTCTTCTCCGGTCGTGTTGTCAAGCGAATGCCATCGGACGTGCCGAGTAGCGGTCGCGCCGAGCAGTTGATCCTGCGCGTCATCGTCTCGACCGATGCGGGGTACGCAGCATGCGTCGCTGAAATCGCGGCGCGCCACGACGGCTGAGGATCGCACATCATGTCCGCCCCCAGCTCGATCGTCATCACGGGAGCCAGCAGCGGCATCGGCCGCGCGCTCGCGATGAACTATGCCGCGCCGGGGATCCACATGGCGCTGTCCGGTCGGGACGAGGGCCGCCTGGAAGAAACGGCAGCACAATGCCGGGCCAACGGCGCAGCCGTCACGACCGCATCAATCGATGTCCGGGATCGCGATCGAATGGCGGGATGGATCCGCGCCATCGACGACGCCGCCCCGATCGGGCTCGCGATCGCCGGCGCCGGGGTCACCGCTGGGCTCGGCATCGGCCGGCTGCGGGAAGATCCGGCCGTCGTGCGCAACGTGATCGCAATCAACCTGATCGGCGCCATCAACACCATCGATCCCCTGGCGGAGCGGATGTGCATGCGCGGGCGCGGGACGATCGCCGTCATCGGGTCGATCGGCGCCTTGCGCGGCCTGCCCTCCTGTCCCGCATACAGCGCCAGCAAGGCCGGCCTTCACGCCTATGCCGAGTCGCTTCGTCCCACTCTTGCCGCCCAGGGCGTTACCATCAGCACCATTGCGCCTGGATTCGTCGACACGGCGCTCAACCGCGACACCGTCTGTCCGAAGCCCCTCATCATGAGCGCCGACCGTGCAGCCGCCATCATACGGCGGCGGCTGGAGCGCGGCGATGCGGTCATCGCATTCCCCCGCCTGCTGGCCTTCGGTCTGCATTTGACCCGCCTGTTGCCGCGGCGCTTGACCGACCTTGCGTTCGCCGCAGTCCATGTCGACGTGCCCGAGCGCACCGAACTCTACAACGAGTGACTGGCGCCGGCGATGGACGCGCTCTCGATGCTCCCGGTCGCCGCAGCGGCATGGTGGGCGATCTCCTGCGCTCTTCGCATCACGACCATCTCTGCCGCATTGGCGCACCCTCGCTTACGGCACAGGTTGGCTACGCGACATGATCGACCGCCGGTCTCGATCGTGATCCCAATCCGCCGGCTGGAGTTCGAAGCCGAAGCGGCCTTCACGTCGGCCTTCGCGCAAGTCTATCCGCAAAGCGAGATTCTGGTCGCCGCCGCGGAAGACCGCTCGCCGATGATCGAGATCGCCCGGCAGGTCGCTGCGCAATTCCCGGCGGCCGGCGCGCGGATCCTGACAGGAAACAAGCGCATCACTCCGAACCCGAAAGTCAGTAATCTCGCGCCGGCCATCGCAGCGGCGCAACACGACCTGATCCTGATCAAGGATTCGAACATTCTACTGAGCCCCGACCAACTCGCCGATCTGATGACGAACCTGACCGCCGGCGTCGGCCTCGTCTGCGCGATCCCGGTTGCCGTCGCCCCGACCGGATTCGCCGCCGAACTCGAGCGGGCATTCCTCAATGGGCAGGCCGCTCCGCTGACGCTGGCACTGTCCGTCGCCGGCGCAAACGTCGGCTTCGGCAAGGTCATGCTGTTCGACCGCCGAGATCTGACGCGGGCGGGCGGCATCGGATTGATGGCTTCGGCCTTCGGCGACGATCACGCGCTGTCGCAAGGGCTGGCACGCCTCGGCCTGCGAACGGTGTTCGCCGCCAAGGAGATCCGTCAGCCGATCGGCCGGAGGCCGTTCAGCGAAGTCTGGGACCGCCACCAGCGCTGGATGGTCATTCGTCGAATCCAGGCGCCGCTTGCCTTCTGCGGCGAGCCGCTGGTCAGCGGCGCTTTCACGGCCCTGTGCGGCGCCGTGGGCGCTGCAGCCTTCGGAATGCCATGGTGGCTGATGGCGGGCGCGACCCTGCTCGGCTGGGTCTTGCTCGACGTCACCTTCTTCGCGGCCAAAGGCTGGGGCTGGTCCTGGATGTCCCCACTCTCTGGATTGTGCCGGGAAGTCCTGCTTCCCGTGATGTGGCTGAAGGCGCTGCTCGACCGCCGCGTGACCTGGGCCGGACTGCCGTTCGACGTTCCCGCCAAGACCACCTGACTAGACCACCTGACAAGACCGCCTGACAAGACCGCCTGATCAGAGGCCCGATCGGACCGCCGCCTGACCGATCGCCACCGGCGGTTCATGCCGCCGCGCAAGGCCGGCATCGATTGATCCGATCTGCCGGTTCAGGCTTGCGATCACCTCTTTGGAGAACGGCCCAACATGGAGGTAGAGTAGAAATAGCGAGACCACCTGTTTGAGCGCCCTCGGATTGCGGATTGCGCATTCGGCGATGGTCGCAAGGAATCCGCTCAGGAGGTCCGGCCGCCGCGCGGCCACGAACCAGAGCAGGCGCACGACCGTCGCCGCATCGTTCAAAACCACCCGCCAGGGCACCGAGGCATTGATGCGAGCCGGGACCAGCAGGCGGGCGACCGCCCGGATCCGGCCGAAGAAGGCCGCAGGCCGATTGACCCGTTCCAATATCGAGCGGTAGTCGCCCAACACGTCGCGCCGCGCCCGGGCGGTTCGGAAATTGAGGCCCTCGGTGCATTGATCGCCGCCATCGGCGCTGCTGACGAAGCTGAAATCGACGTCAGGGTTCAGCCGCCCCTCGCGTTCGAGTCGTCGCGAGAGCTGGGTCTGCGGCAGCGCGGTCAGCAGGCCGACCATACAGATCGGCAGCCCGGCCGTTTCGATGCAGGAGACCATCTCGTCGGCGATCCGCTCGTGTTCGTTGTCGAACCCAACCACGAAACCTGCGGTCACGAACATTCCGGCACGGTAGACCTTGTGGACGCAGTCGGCGAGATTGCGCCGCATATTCTGCTTCTTCTGGGTGGACAGCAGCGCGTCCTCGTTGGGGCTTTCGATCCCAATGAAGACCGCCCCGAAATTCGCGTCGCGCATCAAGTGCAGGAGGACGTCGTCGTCGGCGAGGTTGATCGAGGCCTGCGTGCTGAACGTGAAGGGATAGCCGTGCGCCTTTTGCCAGGCACAGAGATACGGCAGAAACTGCTTCACCGCCTTCTTGTTGCCGATCAGATTGTCGTCGACGAAATCGACATGGCCGCGATAACCGAGCCGGTAGAGGCTCTCCAGCTCACCGAGCAACTGTTCAATGGTCTTGGCGCGCGGCACCCGTCCGTAGAGCTCGATGATGTCGCAGAACTCGCAGATGAACGGACAGCCCCGCGAAAACTGGACGGACAAAGCCAGATAATGGTCGAGCTTGAGAAGGTCGAAACGCGGGGGCGGACTCCTGGTCACATCGACGGTGAATTTCTCCGCCTCGAACAGCCCACGGCGCTCGCCCGCATTCCAGGACTCTATGAAGGCAGCCATCGTCGCCTCGACCTCACCCGGCATGCGAAAGTCCGCATGACCGTAGGCATCCGGACTGGAGGTGATGTCCGGCCCGCCGACGACGACCGGCTTGCCGCGGGATTGACCGAGTTCGATCAGGCGCAGCGTATCGGCCCGCTGCGGGATCATGCCCCCGGTCATGACCATGTCGGCCCAGGCGAGATCGGATTCGCCGACCTCCTCCGCATTGCGGTCGATAAGGCGGACCGACCATTCCTTCGGCAGCATCGCCGCGACGGTGATCAGGCCGAGCGGAGGCTCCATGCGCCGCTTGCCGGCGATCCGGCACGTCGTCGTCAGGCTCCAGAACGACGTCAGATCGAAACGAGGATAGACGAGGAGGACGTTGCATCGTGTCGCTGCCATGAACTCCCTCCAGATCCTGCCGACCGCAGCCGCTCAGTATCCCATCAGACCGCAACAGCGGGCGCAGACGGGCATGAGCCCGTCGCGACCGATGCTCGCCCGGAACTTCCTGTATGGCTCGGAATTCCATAATTCGGTGATCGTCGACGTCTTGACGTTGCCGACGACGTAGTCGTGGTAGTCGCGGCACGGCGAGACATCGCCGTTGCTGTTGATCTCGACCGCCTGGAAGATCGCCGCACATTCGTCATAGCCGAAGTGCTCCTGGTGATCGGTGTAATACGTCGTCAGCTTGTCAGAGCCGGAGATCGGCGGAATCAACGCGACCGCAGGCGATGACCAGCCGGACGATCGTTCCATCACCGCCTGTAGCTGATCGTCCAGCGCCTCCGTGCTGCTGGGCTTCCAGTTTCCGACCCAGCCGTGGTGGCGGGTCGGATAGAAGCCGAAGCGGCGAAAGAAATCCTTCTCGTGCGCCTCCGCGTTACCCTGGTCGATCCACCATGACAGATAGAAGACAAACAGATCGACCTTGTCCCGAAAGGCATCGTAGATGTCGACCAGATGCTTGCAGTTGGCCTGCGAGATCACGGTCAAGGCGGCGATGAAGGGCAGCCCGCGGCCATGCTTCGCCCGCGCCTCGGCGACCGCATCCAGCCCGCGGCAAAGCTCGTGGAAATTATCGCCGCCGCCGCCCGCGGCCGGTCGCAGCGCATTGTGCAGGTCAGCGCGATGACCGTCGACCGACACCTGCAACAGGAAGAGCGGCGCCTTGGCCAGCCGTTCGGCGGAGGCAGCCACCCGCGTACCGTTGGTCGCGATGCTCACCGGCAGCCCGAGTTCGGTAGCGCCCTCGATCAGGTCGAGGATGCCGTCATAGAGCATCGGCTCGCCGCCCCAGAAGTAGACCAGCGGGCCATGACCATGGTCGACGAGGTCGTGCAGCAATTCGAGATAGCGACCGGTCGGGATCTCGCGCTCCTTCAGATGCCGGAGGCTGGAGTTGAGCAGATAGCCATTGTCGCCCCACTGGCCACAGGTATGGCAGCGCAGATTGCAGCGGTCGGTCAGACGGAAGCTCGCTTGGCGAATCCTGCCGGCCTCGCCTTCCGCACGACTGATCCGGAACTTGCTGAAAATCCGCTTGTCAGCCTCCATCTGGATCAGCTTGGTTGCGATCCATGGATGCGGAAGGACTCGTCGCGCGTAGCGCGCCGCAGTTAGTATCCCCAGGCTGCTCGTCTTTGCCATGACTTCCCGACCGTCGTCGTCCCATCAAGCCCGATCCGAAGCCGCGACGCCGTGCGGCGCCAGCATCATCTTCCAATCAAGCCAGCTTCACCAACTTCGACACCTCGGCCACGGCGTCGACCGCCGCCCGGATCTGATCCGGCGTGTGGGCAGCGGAGACGCTGAAGCGCAACACCACGTCTCCGTCGGGTGTCGCCGGCGGCACCAGCAGATTGACGTAGATGCCGCGATCGAGCAGTGCCTTCCAGAATTCATAGCCAGCGGCCAACCCAGGCATCCGGATGCTCCCCACGGGGCCGGGGTCCGCGCAAGGCCGGACGCCGATCCCGGCGAGGCCGTCATGCATGGCTCGCGCGTTGCGCCAGAGGTCGTCCCGCAATTTCGGCTCCCCTCCGATGAGGTGAAGCGCCCGCCGCGCCGCCGCCACGATCGGAGGCGGGAGCGATGCGGTGTAGAGATACGGCCTGCTCATGAAGCGCAGCGCGCGCAACGCACTCGAATCGCTCACGGCGTAACCACCGATTCCGCCAAGGCTCTTGCTGAAGGTGCCGACGATCACATCGACATTGGCTTCGACGCCGAGATGTTCCGCGATGCCGCGGCCGTAGCGCCCATAGATGCCGAGCGAATGGGCCTCGTCGACGATGACCACCGCTCCATGGCGCCGCGCGACGGTCGTCAGCCCCTTGAGCTCGCCAAGGTCGCCTCGAACGCTGTAGAGCCCCTCGCAGATCACCAATGTCTGCGGTCCGGGAACGTTGCTGCGCGCAAATCGGCTGTCGAGATCGCTGCGGTCATTGTGAGCGAAGCTCTCCACCTGGGCGCCACTCAACCGACAGGCATCGAAGATGCTGGCGTGGCAATGGGCATCGACAAAAATCATGTCGCCCTTGCGGGCGAGCGCCGAAGTCACGCCCAGATTGGCCATGAATCCCGTGCTGAAAATCACCGCGTCGCGCCGACCATAGAGGGTCGCGATGTCCTCCTCGAGCATCACGTGGAGACGGTGATTGCCTGCAGCGACCCGCGAAGCCGTGGAGCCCGTCCCGTAGTGTCGCGCAGCCTCGACCGAGGCCTCGATGCACGCCGGATTGAAGTTGAGCCCAAGATAGCTGTTGGTACCGAACATCAACGTTCGGCGGCCTGCGACCATAGCGGTGACGGTGTCCACGACATCATCGACGACGATGCTCAGCGGGTTGGTTCGCGAATCGGCCAGCCTCTCCAGCGAGTTGCCGAGGCGATCTGCACGCGCCAATATCCCGTTTCCGCCGTTGTCCATAAGCCGATCCGTCCAAGTAATCGATGAGTCGCCCGAACTACCTGTCAAGGACACGGCGGCGCGATCGCGTTCGGCAATTGATCGTGCGGTCCATTGGCAAGAACGGCGGCGCCCCCGTCCCACAAAGCTAGTCCGGCGTGCAGCGCCGGCACGCCGGTCATTCCGAGCCGCATCGAAACGGCGGGCGTGGCGGACGGTGCGGCCATCGCCCCGCCGCGGCGCCTGAGGGCGAGGATGAGTGCCAGCGCCAACTCGGCCAGAAAGAGCCCGCCGACCGCCCATGTCGTCCGCAAGTCCACCAGCGTCTGCTCGATGGTGAGCACCATGAAGAAATGCAGCGCCCCGATCGCGGCGCAGACGAGCAAGGCACGCGGACCTCGGCGGTCGCCGAAGCTGCGCCAGACGGGAAGCAGTTCGAGGCCGAGCCAGGTGTGGAGGAGCGCGAGAAGCGGGATTCCCAGGCGGTTGAGAGCCTCATGAATCCATTCGCGCGCCGTCCCCGGGTCGGCCATGGCCTTGGAGCGGCCATCGAGGAAGTCCCGCAGGGGCACTTCGTCGATGATCGTATAGTCACGCTTGACGCCTCCGAAGCCATATTCGTTCAGTGGTACGAATATACGAGCATAGGCGACGCCCCTGACCTCCGACTGTCCGTTCCGCAAGCTCTGAACGGTCCCGTCGAGCAGCACTAAGCCGCTTTCGTCCCCCTGCCTTTCGAACACCGCGAAACGAGCTTTGAAGACCCGCTCCTCGCCGTCGGACATCGCCTGCCGGATGAAGACATCGGCAAGCTCGTTGCCCTTGATATAGTTCCTGAAATAGAAGACCTGACGACCATGATCGAACTGATTGAAAACGCCGACCTTGAGCAACGCCGGATTTACCCCGCGCCGCAGCGAGAACAGCACGTCGTGGAGATGCCCTGAGGTTAGCGGAACGACCCAACAGGTCAGCAAATAGCCGAGCGCCACCGCGGCGAACGCGACGGCAAAACCCGGCAACCGCGCAGCGAAGGTCGAGCGACCGCTCGAATAGATCACGATCAGGATCCCATCTGCTGCAAACCTGCCGTAGGACCAGACGATCGCGATCGCAACCAACGCCGGGAGAACATGGAAGAGGATCATCGGCCCCGTGCTGGCGAGCGCGGGCCACACCAAGCTGGTATAGAGCGCCTCTTCGCCCAGATGGCTGATCAGAGAGATCAGAATCACCGGCGCGACGACAGCCGCAACGGCGACGGCCGAAGCAAGCAAAATCTGCCGTGTCAGATATCTGTCAATGACCCCAACTAGCACGCTTCGCCCCTGGCAGCAGTTCCACTCCGGGGGGACGGTCCTTCCTAGGAATCGTTCCCACCACGGCCCCCAAAGCCGTATTGCCGGCGACTGTCTCTTACCGCCGACACTAGACATACGAAAATTATACTATCTTGGCGAGCATGTCATGAAAACGCCGCCGGCCGTCCACATTTCGCGCCGCTCTTGCGGGCAGCGGCCGAATACGGTCAATGGTTCGCGGCAATGACGTCTTTGGACAATTTTCCACGTCCACAGCCATCCGACCCCGCCGTGTGGACGCCCCGACCAACCGCCGACGGAACCGACCGACGCGGTACTGTCGTCACGAAGCGTAGGCTCACTGAGCAGCAATGCAGAAGCTCATCAATCTCGCGATTTTCATCGACGATCTTGGTGTCGGCGGGACCCAGAACTGGCTGACTCTCCTGGTGCCGGCGCTGGCCGCGCGCGGTTTCGCAGTGCGCGTCTACGGCATGCGTGCAATCGCACATCCCGAAATCCTCGAACGTCTGGCGCCTTACGCCGAAGTTCAAATCATCGGCGAAGGCCGTCTGTGGGCAGGACCCGGATTGCTGCGCCTGGCGCAGGAGCTCCGGACCTGGCCGGCACAGGTCGTGCAGACGGCGCTGCCGACCTCCGACATGATCGGCCGCTTGCTGGCATGGCTGACGGGGGTACCGGCGGTCTTTTCTACCATCCGTGGCCGGAACGTCGACAAACCAAGCTGGCAGAGGTGGCTTGATCGCCGCACCGCACACTTGGCCAGGGCGGTCGTCTTCAACGACCGCGAGGCGGTGCCGTTTGCGATCCGCCACGAGGGTATACGCGCAGGCCAGGTCGTCTACATTCCCAATGGCGTTTCGATCACGACGGCGCGCCGGCCACCCGGCGACGTGCGCAGGGAACTGCAGACGTCCGCGGAAGCGACCGTGCTCGCGACCGTCGCCCGCCTCCATCCGTCCAAGGGACAACAATATCTGTTGCGCGCCTTCCGTCTCGTTCGCGAACGCTACCCCAGCGCGGTTCTGTGGCTCGTCGGCGACGGTGAGTGTCGAGCAGCCTTGGAGCGCGAAGCTGACGAGCTCGGGATAACGACGTTCGTCCGCTTCGCGGGCACCCGGCGCGACGTGCGCGACATCCTCGATGCCGTCGATCTCTTCGCGCTTCCCTCTTTGTGGGAAGGCATGCCCAATGCACTGATGGAGGCCATGGCCGCGAGCCGGCCGGTGGTCGCTTCCGATGTCGACGCCATCCGCGAACTGGTGATCCACGGCAAGACCGGCTGGATGGTCAGACCGGGCGACGCCGACGCTCTTGCACGCTGCATGATGGATATCCTGGCGGATCCCGCCCGGGCAGCCGACATCGGCCAGGCAGGCTTGCGGCACGTTCGCGAGCATTTCTCACTGGATGGCATGGCGGATGCCTACGCGACATTGTATCGCGACGGCCTGAAGGACGCGGCACTGCGCGTGGGAGCCCCGTTGCGATGAAGATCGTTCATATCCTCGACAATCTCGATCGCGGCGGAGCTCAAACCATGCTGCGCAGCGTGGTGGCCGGCCTCACGGCGCGCGGCCACATCCAGCACATCATTTGCCTCAACGAGATATTCAACGAAGAGGTCGTCGCTGCCATGCGCGCCGCCGGAGCCAGCGTCGAGATCATCGGGCGGCCGCGCCTGTACGGCCTGATCGGTCTTTGGCACCTCGCCGCGGAATTGCGGCGGCGCCGGCCGGATCTCGTCCACACCGAACTCCCGTGGGGCGATTTGATCGGACGTACCGCCGCCCGCGTCGCCGGCATCGCCCCGATTGTCTCGACTGTGACCGCCCGCTACGCGGACAAGCCGCGGCTGCAATTGTGGTTCGATCGCAAGACCGCGGCCTGGGCCGACCGCGTGGCCTTCCAGAGCGCCGAAATCGTTCCCTTCTCGCTCGCGCATGAAGGTGTCCGGCGCGACCAGGTTCAGGTCATTCCGAACGGGGTCGATGCGGACGACCGTGACCGTTCTGTTGCAGCATCCGCCCTGCGTCGGGACCATGGCGGCAGCGCCACAACCATCCTCGGCATGGTCGCACGGTTGCACCCACAGAAGGCCCACCCCGATCTCCTCGAGGCGTTCGCAAAGCTGGCGTGTTCGGACGTTCGCCTCTGGCTGGTCGGCGACGGACCCGATCGCGCGCAACTCATGGAGCAGGCGCGCGCGCTCGGCATCGCCGATCACGTGGTCTTCGCCGGCGACCGCGGCAACGTTCGCGACTGGATCGCCGCGATGGATATCTTCGTTCATCCGACTTATTTCGAGGGTCTGCCGCTCGCGGTCCTCGAGGCCATGGCCATGGGCAAACCGGTGATTACCTCGCCGGTCGATGGGCTTCGCAGCCTGATCACCTCCGGCGTCGACGGCTGGCTGGTGCCGCCCGGCAATCCCGACGCGCTCGCCGAGCTCATCGGCCACGTCATAGCCCATCCCGAGGAACGGGCCCGCGTTGCCGCGACGGGCGCGATCCGCGCGCTGTCGCAATACGGCTCGGATCGCGTGGTCGAAGCCTACGAAACGCTGTTCAAGTCCGTGCTCGAGGCCCGGAGCGCGGGGAGCGGCGCCAACGGCCGTCGATGAACGCGTCGATCGCAGCAAAGGCCGCATCGTTGCCGCAGAAATCTCCGTGACCGATCCGGGCGCGATAGCTCTCCAGCCGCACCTCGAATTCGTGCAGGATCCGCGACGAGAAAGTCGCCAGATCGGCACGCATGCCGTAACCGAGCCGCTCCAGATAGTGCGCGTTGAGAAACTGTTCGAAGGCGCCACGGACCGGAATCGATAACACCGGCTTGCCGAGATGCAGCGCCTCGGAGATGAGCGTATGGCCACCGCCGCAGACGACGAAGGCGCAGGACGCCAGATCATCGAGAAACGATTGCTCGTCGAATGCCTTGAAGTCGACGCGACCCAGGCTGCAGCGCTCGCCCAGGCCGTAGACGCGGACAGGCCGGCCAAGCGTGGCGAGATGCTCGACGAAGGCCGGGAACGTGGGATAGCCCTGATAGGCGACGACGTGGTCACCCGTCGTCGGCCGGCGCGCAACGACGTCGCGCCGCAGCAGCGGCGGCAGTTGCCGAAGCCAGGGGCTCGACGCCCGCGCGGGAACGTCGAAGAAATTGCAGACGAGGTACTGATCGGCCGAACTGAACAGAAGCCGGACCGCCGCAGCCGTCGCTAACCGGCTCGACATCTGGCCCAGAGGGCATGCGATCCGTCCCATGGTGATGACATGCTGGTTGTCGAGCGACAGGCAGGCCACTCCCATCCTGCGCGCCACCCGCGGCACGAAGAACTCGTAGTCGGTCATGGCAAAGTCCGGGACGAAGGCCTCGGCCGCCTGCTCGACCCGGCGGCGCCAATGTGCGCCATTGCTGAGTGTCGCCGCGGTACGCAGCAACGCCGCCGGAGCATCGACCCGATGCGAGCCCACGGGCGTAACCGGATTGGGACACTCGAATACCCGGAATTGGCCCCCGAGCAGGCGCGCCGCTTCTCCATGACAGACGAACAGGAAGTCGTGCTGGGAATAATGCTGAGCCAGGGTCAAGGCGCGGATCGCGTGCCCCCGGCCGGTCCCATGCACGCCATAGAGAATGCGCGCCATGAATTCAGACCGACGCGCCGGCAGGCGGGTGAAGCGGCGGCCAGCGCCGCGAAAGACAATTCACCATCGGCCGGTTCATTCCTTGTGCCGACAGTCCCGCAGGACCGTCGCCTTGCCCTTCGACTCATCTTATGGTTGTTATTGGTTGCCGAACATTCTAACGAGCAAGGATCGTGTCGAGAAGAGCGTCCAGGCGAATCAGCGAGAACAGTTTGGTTACGGGCGGCGCCGGCTTCATCGGTTCGCATCTGTGCGAGCGACTGATTTCCGACGGCCATCAGGTCGTCTGCGTCGACAATTTCTTCACCGGCACACGCCGCAATATCGAGCCCCTTCTCGACGATAGGAATTTCGAGCTGCTTCGGCACGACGTGACGTTTCCTCTCTATGTCGAGGTCGACAGCATCTACAACCTCGCCTGCCCCGCCTCGCCGGTCCATTACCAGCACGATCCCGTGCAGACGACCAAGACCAGCGTTCACGGCGCCATCAACATGCTAGGGCTGGCGAAACGGCTCAAGGCCATGATCCTTCAGGCGTCGACCTCGGAAGTCTACGGCGACCCGGAGAAGCACCCACAGACGGAGGACTATTGGGGCAACGTCAATCCGATCGGTCCGCGGTCCTGTTATGATGAAGGTAAGCGCTGCGCCGAGACGCTGTTCTTCGACTATTGGCGCCAGCACCGATTACAGATCAAGGTGGCCAGAATCTTCAATACCTACGGGCCTCGCATGCACCCCCACGACGGGCGCGTCGTCTCGAACTTCATCGTCCAGGCGCTGCTCGGCAAGCCGATCACCCTGTATGGCAACGGATCGCAGACGCGATCGTTCTGCTATGTCGACGACATGGTCGATGCGCTCGTCCGCCTCGCCGCGACACCCGACGATGTGACCGGACCGGTCAATCTCGGCAACCCCGCCGAGATCTCGATCCAGGAACTCGCCAGGACCATCATCGACTTGTGCAATTCGCGGTCTGCCATCGTATGCGGGAAGCGACCGGTGGATGATCCATGTCGGCGACGGCCCGACATTGCGTGCGCCGAAGCTGTCCTGTCGTGGCAGCCGAGGATTGGCCTTACCGAAGGCCTGACCAGGACCATCGCCTATTTCGACCGGCTCCTCTCCGAGGATGCTGTCCGCCGATCCCTGCTGGACGACCCGGATTGAGGTGACGGGCCTCGGTGTGGATCGGTCGACGGAATCTCGCTCGCCAGCGTCTGATGCCTGCGCGAGAAGTGGCAAGACGGGCTGGGCGGAGCACAGACTCTCGCTCAGGTCCAAGTAAATTGGCTGCCAGAAACAAGCGGGCATCATGAGATTGCAGGGCAATCTTTTCGCAGCAACCGCCTTCGGAGGGCCAGACTCCTGGCACGCCTGAGAGTTTCAGAACAACAAAATCGCGAAGAAATCTGGCTGGGGCGGGAGGGATCGAACCTCCGAATGGCGGAATCAAAATCCGCTGCCTTACCGCTTGGCTACGCCCCATCAGGCCCGGCGGATCGGCGTGGCGCGCGGGCGCCATGCGATTCCGGGTCGGCGCCCGTGGTCTACAGAGCGCGCCCGCCCATTTCAACCGCGCCGCCGCAGGAATTTTGCAGGCCCCTCCGGTGATCCGCCGCCCAGGCCAATTCGTCAATGCCGGCAAGCCCTTATCCTGCTCGTTGGAAGCCGCCGCGGCGCCCGGCCGCAGCGCCACGCGAAAAAGTTGAGACCCGGCCGGTTTCATGGGATGACGGCGGCCAAACCGGCCACATCGAGCCCCGAGGACACGCCATGACCTATCGCGCCCCGCTCAACGACATGCTGCTCGCCCTCAACCACGGCGCCGGGCTGAAGGCGGCGGTCGAGGCCGGCCATTACGGCGATTTCGACCCCGACATCACCGCGGCCGTGCTCGAGGAAGCCGGCAAATTCGCGAGCGACGTGCTCGCCCCGCTCAACCACATCGGCGACAGGAACGGCGTCAAGCTCGCCGATAAGAAGGTCACCACCGCGCCCGGCTGGCCGGACGCCTACAAGCGCTGGACCGAGGCCGGCTGGAACGCGGTGTCCGGTCCCGAGGCGCATGGCGGCCAGGGCCTGCCGCTCGCCATCAACGCCGCCTGCACCGAGATCTGGAGCGCGGCCAACGTCGCCTTCGGCCTGTGCCCGCTGCTGACCTTGTCGGCCATCGAGGCGCTCGACGCCCACGGCAGCAAGGAGCTGAAGGACATCTATCTCGGCAAGCTGATCTCCGGCGAATGGACCGGAACGATGCAGCTCACCGAGCCGCAGGCCGGCTCCGACGTCGGCGCCTTGCGCACCCGCGCCGAGCGCGCCGCGGATGGCACCTACCGCATCACCGGAGCCAAGATCTTCATCACCTATGGCGACCACGACATGACCGACAACATCGTGCATTTCGTGCTCGCGCGGCTGCCGGACGCGCCGGCCGGCACCAGGGGCATCTCGCTGTTCCTGATCCCGAAATTCCTCGTCAACGCCGATGGCTCGCTCGGCGCCCGCAACGACATCTATGCCTCCGGCATCGAGCACAAGCTCGGCATGCACGCCTCGCCGACCTGCACCATGACGATGGGCGATCACGGCGGCGCCATCGGCTATCTTATTGGCGAAGAAAACGCCGGCATGCGCTGCATGTTCACGATGATGAACCAGGCGCGGCTCGGCGTCGGCCTCGAAGGTGTCGGCGTCGCCGATCGCGCCTATCAGCAGGCGCTGGCCTACGCGCAGGAGCGCAAACAGGGCCGCGCGGTGGGAGCTAAGGGCGCCGGCTCGGACGCGATCATCGCCCATCCCGACGTCAAGCGCATGCTGATGCAGATGCGCGTCCTCACCGCCGCGTCTCGCTCGATCTGCTACGCGACCGCCGTCGCACTCGACGTGTCCGTGCGCGCCAAGGATCCGGCGGTGCGCACTGAAGCCGCCGCGCGCGGCGCGCTGCTGACGCCGATCGCAAAGGCGTTCTCCACCGACATCGGCAACGAGGTCGCCTATCTCGGCGTGCAGATCCATGGCGGCATGGGCTTCATCGAGGAGACCGGCGCCGCGCAGCATTATCGCGACGCCCGCATCACCGCGATCTACGAGGGCACCAACGGCATCCAGGCGATCGACCTGGTGACGCGCAAGCTCGGTTCGAACGGCGGCGCCTCGGTGTTCAAGCTGCTCGACGAGCTCACCGAGATCGTCCGCCGCGTCGAGGCCTCGAACGATCCGGCCTTCGGCACCACTGGCGCCAAGCTGCGCGAGGCGCTGGGCGCGCTCGACCGCTCCAGCCGCTGGCTGCTGGACAAGCTCGGGACCGCGCCGAACGATGCGCTCGCCGGCGCCACGCCTTACCTGCGCCTGTTCGGCTCGGCGCTCGGCGGCTGCATGCTGGCCAACGAGGCGCTGGCCGCGCGCAGCGAGAACGAGACCGAGGGGGCGCGTCACGTCGCGCTCGCCCGGTTCTTCGCCGAGACCTTCGCGGTGCAGGCCCCGTCCCTGGAAAAGACCGTCACCGACGGCGCCGACGCCGTGCTCGCGGCGGAGGCCGTGCTGGTGGCGTGAGCGGCGAGCGTCGCGACCCAGACCAGCGAGTTCAGCCTCCCGCACCAAAGCTCGCTGCCGGGCTCCCACCCTCCCCTGGAGGGGGAGGGTCGCCTCGCGGGGCGCGCAGCGACGCGTGAGGCGGGGTGGGGTGATCTGTCCGCGGATGCTTGTGCCAACGGAGAGATCACCCCACCCCGATCTCGCGCTACGCGCGCGATCGACCCTCCCCCTCCAGGGCTACGGGATTCCCGGTTTTATGCTTTGGGTTGCAAGTAGATAGCCTTCAAGCATTGCAGCGAGACGATCCCAGCCGTCTCGCATTGTCTTTGGCCCTGGTGGTTTACCGTAGCAATTCCAGCCGCCGAGGCGTGCCGCGATCCATGCGACGAACGCGAGGGAATCGGGAGGATGTGGGTTCTGCTGCCGCGCGGTCTTGCCTTCGAGCGTTTTTGATAGGTGCCCCAGAGCTGGTCTGAAGGCCGGGTCGATCACGTCGCTCATGGGACGGGGACTGCCGTCTCTGGCGTCGACAAGCTGGATGGTCCGGATAGCGCCAGCAAGCCCGATCGCCGCGAGATTGAACATGCGATCGGCATCGATGACCTGACTGTCGTCGAGAGCCAAGCCATCGCTCTTGAGAGCACGGAAGACCTGTTCGATGCGCCAGCGCAATCGATAGAGTTGCACGATCTGTTCGGCATCTGCCGCGCTGGCAACGGAATGGGTCGTGAGCAGATGCCACAACAACGGTGTTTTGCCGGCGGGCGCATCGATCTCACGCGCCTGAATCAAAGTCATTTCGGTGGCATCGCAGGCCTCTGATCGTTTCAGGCTCTGTGGCCGGGCAAGAGACACGCTTCCGGCGCGAAGCTCGACGGTCGCCCCGCGCCCTTTATCGCCGGGGCCGCGCGGCGCCACCTTGACGAGGCTTGTTTTCAGCACCTTCGTCTCGGCAAGCGCTGCAAACAGCATTTTGCCATCGGACAGGCAGCGATCTTGCGCAGCACGCACGATCAGATCGAGCCCTTCCGGCTTACGCGTAAACAACGGGTAGATGTCGCTTTCGCGATCGGCGACCATCGTGACGCTGGCCGCCTCCGATAAGACGCCGGCAGCCGCCTGACAGCCATACAGCCAGCGTATCGACTCCTTATCCTCGATCGCTCGCTTGCGGCGAGCCGGAACTCGTCCGGCTGAGCGCGTCCAGATTTCCGCGTCGACAAGTCCCAACACCGCCTCGCTCTCGACGTCGAGGGCAATCACGGGATGGATGAAGAAGCCGGGTGTTTTTCCGTCCCCGCCAGGACCGAAGCCGCGCCGCTTCTTGTCACGGCCGGAGAAATTGATCTCGCTCGTGTCCTGGATCGCCAGAATACGCCGTCCCACGCATTGAGCCGCAGTCCGAGCCGCCAGCGTCTCGACGATCCGATCGACCGAGACGTGGTGCGAGGACAGAAATCGGTGAATGGCCTTCTCGCCGGCTCGCGTCTCCCCCAACTTCCGCAAGACCAGCGTGCCTGCTGTCGCCACCCGTTCGATCAGCCAGTCAGCCCGCTCCGCAACTCGAATATCGCCAAATGACATTCAAAGCTCTCCACCGAACCGGTCGAAAACTTTGAATCACATCCAGAAATCGCTTGGAATCGCTTTCGGGCATCCCGTAGCCCGCAAGGGGGAGGGTGTCCCGAGTTCGCCGCTTCATTGATCCGCATCTCAAACATCTATCCGAACAGCCTGTCGCGATGAGATGAGCATCCGCGTCCTCGCGACGCATTCCGCGCCCGAGCTATGCTCTCGAAACCCGCCCTCACCGAGTGGAGGGCGCAGGGAAGGCCGGGCGCTGGCCGCGCCCGTGGCCCGCCTGCAGAAAAAAAGCAGGCGGCAGTCACCACAGGTCTGGCCGAGAACACCCGGCCTTCCCCGCGCGATGGTTTTAACGGGCTATAGCGCGCTCTTCCTGGTGCACCGGGCTTTCTGGCCACCATGTCGCGACAATGCGCTTCTCGCGCATTGCGCTGGATACTAGCATCGGAGTATCGGAACCACGCGCCTTCACCGTCCGCAGGCTAACGTTCGTCCGTGCCAACAGCACTGCGCCGCCCGCGTCCACCGCATCCCGCTGCCAACGTCCGTGACGACCGCGAACCGTCCCCTACCGTGCAACGGGATGCGCGAACCATAATGCTGATTTGGGCAAGCCGCAAAGCGATTTATGTTTTTCAGAACGACTTGACAGGAGTTGGCCCGACCGAGCTGATTTGGCCGACGGGTCGGAAGCGCGCTTCCCTGCGCTCCGGCAAACCGGAAGGAACCAGGTCGACTGCCGATAAAGTTCAAGCCCTGCCCCAGTCAGCCATTCACTTCCGGGATAATGTTCACTTCCGGGACAATGATCCGACGCCGCACCACGCAGGTCGCAGTGCGAGCCGCTCTGGTGGTCGCCACGTAGCGCTCAACCGGCTTACGACGCCATCGTCTGGATGAGCGCCGTGTCGGCGAACTCTATTAGTTCGACGATCTTCCCATCCTGAATTCTGAAGAGGTCGAGTATCTCGGTTTCCCGCGTCATATTCGTCGGACAGCTTCGCACGGTGAGGCGGGAACGCACGGCCACGCGATCGTTGTCCACCAGTTCGGTCAGGATATTTCGCTGCGCGAACTCGAACGTATCGATGAGCTTGGCCAAGCCCTCCTTGACTTGGGGGTGACCACACATGCACCCCAACATTTTGGTGGCGTTCCGGTCGCCAGCCAGTGTGAACACCACGTCCGGATGACACTCTGCCATCAGGTCGTCCAACGACCCCGTGTCGCGCGCCTTGTATGCGCGCCTGACCTGCTCGAGGAGTACTTCGCGATTTTCCATCGGCACCTCCCAAAGTTCAGCACGAAGACCTTAGCTGGTCATTGATCTACTTGCAATTGAGTCAATCGAAAACTTCGCCTTCAACTGTGCTCGCTTACCTCGGAGAGATGGAGCGAGCATGGGCCAGCTAGCCGAAGGCGTAGCCCGCCGCGCTTCCTCTGATTGAAGCCGCTGCCGTTCTTGACTTCCGCCATCGATCCAGCCAGTTCTATCTGCTCAGGTGCCGGCTCGACCGTGGTCACGCAGTTCGGCTCCTCATTCGCGAAGCCTCTGCATAGTTCGTTGTTTTTCACCAAATCCATTCGGAGCAAGAATATGAAATCTGTCGTTGCGACGTTGTTTGCCGCGGCCCTGATGCTGTCGTCCGCGCCGGCGTCGGCCGTCGTTCTCGATCTCTCCACCATGAGCTGCAAGCAGTTCGTCGAAAGCGGCGACGACGGTATCAAGATGGTGCTGATCTGGCTCGACGGCTGGTACAAGGGCGACCAGGACGAGGCGATCTTCGACACCGAGGTGTTCCTCGAGAACGCCAAGAAGTTCGGCAAGTACTGCGCCGAGCATCCGACGGTCAGCATCGTCACCGCGGCGGAGAAGATCCTCGGCAAATAGGCAAATAGGATGGCTGCGGATCGTCAGCGCGCAGGCGAATGAACACGCTTTCCGCACGCACGCCACCGCAGGTGACTTTGCGGCTGCTCGGCCCCTCTCTTCGTCTAGACCCCGAGCCACTCCAGCCCGCCCGGCAGTTCGTCCGCGGCAAAATCGATCTGCAGCACCCGGCGATGGCCGGGCTGGGTTGAGGGCTCCGAAGCGTGCAGGATCGGCGTCGCGTAGAGCCAGATGTCACCGACGTCGGCGCAGCACGTCGCCGTGCCACAGCGCGCGACCGTCGCGGCCACATCGCCTTCCGAAATGCGACCGAGGCGGTGCGAGCCTGGAGCGATCAGCAGCGGCGCGTTGCCGTCCGGCACGACGTCGAGATGGACGCGCAGGGTGACCATGCGCGCGAGCACCTCATAGGGCGGCGCGACGTGTTGTAGGCCCCCCTTGATGGTCCAGGGCCCGAACCCGGTGACATCGATGCGCTCGCGGACGACGATGGTGCGGTCCTGATGCCAGGGCACGGCCCAGTTCGACGCGGCCGTCTTGTCGAAATAGACCGCCCGCACCGGGCGAGTGGCGTCACCGAGAACCGCGGCGCCGGCGGCGCCGACCGGTCCGGCATTGGCGAGGAACGGCCTGAGCGCCGCGACGCCGTGCAGCCGGCTGCCCGCCTGCTCCGGTGCGTGGCCGGACAGCGCCTCGAAGAGAGCGCGCAGGGCGGACGCATCGAGCGCGGCCGCGATGTGCAGCGCACCCGTTTCCGCGACGAGTGAGGCTTGCTGGGGAGAGAGTGCGACGGTCATGCGTGAGGGAGACTAGAGCGCGGCGCCGGCGCTTGGCAATCACTCTCCCCGCTCTTCGCCATCAGTCCGAACTTGCGCCGGGAGAGCAAGAGAGGCGCGAAGGTGATCCGCAACGTCTCGGTGTGCCACCCTGCGACAGAAGACTATACCGCGGACGGCGCGGCTGGCCGCAAGTTTCGATGACCCCGCATGAAGACCGCAGCATCCGGACACACTCAGACGCAACTCATTGCGCCAGCTTGGCGCGGAGGCTGCGTTGAAGAAGCGTGCCGCGCCCCGTGCGGCACCTGCCCTTTCTTCATGCGAGAGTCCCATGTCGATCAGCTCCGTCACGACGCCCCTCGCGGCGCCTTCGTCGCAGACCACCTCGGCCACATCATCCACTTCGGCGACGTCTGCGACGTCATCCTCGTCGGCCACGAGCTCGGCTGACAGCACGTCGGAAAGCTCCTCCGGCAGCGGCGGCTCGTCGTCGGGCAAGACCGTCGTCAGCGAGGTCTCGATCACGCTCGACGGCGTCACCACCACGACGATCACCTATTCCGACGGTTCGACCGAGGTGACCAAGACTGCCGCCAGCTCGGACGGCAGCAGCAAGGGCGCGCAGACCTACAACGCGCAAGGCGCGACCAACAGCGCCGCGAGCAACGGCGTCTCGGGCAGCGCGGGCACGGCGAGCACGACCGTGACGACCTGAGGCCTCGCAGGACGCGCGACACGCCTTCGCTCAGGGCTGATGATGCCGTCTCGACCGGAGGCGTAGGTTCCGAAGCCGGAACCGTTCGATCTCTCAACACTGTCAGGGCGGCACGGGGACAGGCCATTCCGCCCGGCGACGGTTGCAGGCGATGCTCAACCGTCACGTCCGGTGACACCGCGAAGCCACACTGCGCTGACGATGTCACGCGCGTGTCATTGTTAATTTGCGCCCTCGCTCCGAGTCACGCCTGTTAGCAGGCAGCTGCGACAATGGGGAGGATGTCGATGTTGCGGGGTGTGATCGGTGCGGGGATTCTGATCCTGGCGATGGGGTCCGAGGTACAGGCGGCCAACGAGGCCGGTCCTGAGACCCGGATGTCCTGCTCGGAGGTGCGCTACTACGTGGAGAAATACACGGCCGAGGTGGCCGAGATGTATGCTCGCAGCCGCGGCGCCACCGATGCGCAGATCAGCCGGGCGCGGCGCTGCCTGTCGACGAACCATTTCCGCAGGGCGGAGCGGGTGCACAGCTATACGGAGTAAGCGGGCGAAAGATTCGCAAGGGATGGCTCTCGTCCGGCCATGATCGCCTGTGGTTATGGATTCCGGGCTCCCGCGCGCTGCGTCGAACGGCTGCGCCGTTCGCGCGTGAATGCCAGGGATGACGGCTGGGGAGAGAGCAGCGCTCGCAAGATGCAGAGCATATCGGCCGAAGGCGTGACGCTCGACCCATCCTTCAGGGCACACGCGGCGCCCTGAAAATGGTCATCATACCCCGCGCAGGCGGGGTATCCAGTACGCCGCGGCGTCTCGACTGAAGTCGACCGTTTCGGAGTACTCGATCGCCCGCCTGCGCGGGCGATGACAGTTGTTGTGACGCAATGTCTGCGCTGCGCTCCACGGTGGCGTCTGCGCGCCACGGCGGCCTGCATGGCGCAAGCGCCGCGCAGGTCCCGCTCCCCGCCTCACGCCTGCTCGATCGCGGCCGGCATCTTGGCGACCGACATCAAGGAGCGCCCGACCTGGTTGAGGAGCTGATCGGCATTCTCCTCCTCGGCCAGCGACTTCGACAGCAGCGCGACGACGGCGCTGTGGCGGAGCTGGGAGGCGAGATTGCGCGCGGTCGTGTAGCCCGACATCTCGTAGTGCTCGACGCGCTGCGCGGCGCCGATCAGCGCGAGATCGGCGGCGGCGTCCTCCTTGTCCTCGGCCTGGGTCATGATCTCCTGGCCCTCCTCGATGAGGCCCATCATGCCCTTGCAGGGCTTTGCCCGCGGCGTCTTGCCGAGCAGCTCGAAGCATTCGTTGATGCGCTCGATCTGCGCTTCGGTCTCGACCAGATGCTGCTCGAACAATTCGCGCAGCTGGTCGAAGCGCGCGGCCTCGGCCATCTTCGGCAGCGCCTTGGTGATCTGCTTCTCGGCATGGAGAATGTCGCGCAGCTCGTCCATCAGCAGATCGCTCAGGCCGGATTCGTCGGCCGGCGGCGAGCTTTCGGTGACGATCGACGACGCCGCGCCGGGCTCACCGGCTTGGATCGCCGGCGACTCCGTGAAGACCCAGTCGCCACCCTCGTTCCAGGGGCCGCGGGTATCGATCTCGCCATGATCGCCGGAGCCCGTGGAATCGTTGAAGAACTGGTCGACCAGGCCCGGCGTCGGCGCGAGGCGGCCGATGCTGAAGGCCGGCTTGCCCATGCTCTCGAGCGCCAGCGCGAACGCCTTCATGTGGGTGATCTCGCGCGTCATCAGGAACTGCAGCGCGTCCTTGGTGCCGGCATCGTCGGTGAAGTTGATCAGCCGCTCGTAGACGATCTTGGCGCGCGCCTCGGCGGCGATGTTGCTGCGCAGGTCAACGTCGAGCTCGCCGGTGATCTTCAGATAATCGGCGGTCCAGGCATTGCCTTGCGAGTTGAACAGGTTCACACCGCCACCGCCGGCAATCGCGATCAAGGGATCGGCCTCGGCGGCCTCGCGATCGAACTTCGACGGCTTCAGATGCAGACGCGCCAGGGTGCCGACGACCTCGAGATGGCTGAGCTCCTCGGTGCCGATGTCCATCAACAGGTCCTTGCGGTCGGGATCCTCGCAGTTGAGGCCCTGGATCGAGTACTGCATGGCGGCGGCGAGCTCGCCATTGGCGCCGCCGAACTGCTCGAGCAGCATGTTGCCGAAGCGCGGATCGGGCTCGTCGACACGAACGGTGAACATCAGCTTCTTGACGTGGTGATACATCGGGGGACCTCGGAGCGTTGGAGGGGACGCAGTCATGTCCGAACGGCCCGACCACACGGTTGTTCCTTACCTCTCGCCCCGGAACCCGAGCGCCGGCTGCCTGCGCCGGCCGCTTCTTATGCACACTGTCGCACTATAGGCGGGCGCAGACGACACCCCGGCAACGGACGTGCGGGACCGGCGCGCGCAAGCATCTGCGCCGGCTACCGCCATACATCCTGTTGGCAGCTCGACGACTGCCTCTTGCTAAGCTTTTCCCTGCTCGCCTAAGCTGTTCAGCTGGAGAGTGACATGTTGATGCGAACACCGGCCAGGGAGAAGCCAGGTCTCGGCGCGCGAGTCCGCCGGGTCATCGCGCGACTCCGCGACCACGCATCGTCATTCACGTCATCATCGCCCGCGAATGGGGCGACACTGCGGAAGCCGTCCTACGTTGTCGACGATGAGCCTGACGACAGCAACATGGACGTCGCGCTGGCGGCGCTGATCGATCAGATTGAACGTCCGGCGCGCACGCCGCCACCACGGTTTCCGAGTCTCGCGCGCGTCACGTCATCGCGTCAGGCGCCGCACATCCCGGTGTACGAGCGGCCACCCTATTTCGACGTCGCGCCGCGCCCCGTCGAGGTCGAGCCGCGGCGGATGGCCTATGATGAACCCGTCGAGCGCATTGTGCCCGAGGACGAACTGTCGGAACTGCGCAAGGATCTGATGAGCGCGATCTCGGCGCGGCTCGGATCGCCGGAGGACCATCTGGCGACGATCAGGACCCTGCTGAGGTCGGTGAAGTAATGTGGGGCCGCAGCAATATCGGCAAGACGGTCGAGGAGCTGACTGACCATCTGCGGCTGGTCGATCATGTCCGCGCGCTGCAGGACGGCCAGAAGGAGATCGCCGAGGCGATCAGGGCGGTCAACAACCGCCTCACCTCGATCGAGGCCGAGTTCAGGGTGCTCAAGGCGGAGACCCAGCGCGACGCGTTGCGCGAGGTGCAGCACGCCGTGCAGGGTGTCCAGGGCTCGGTGCATGACGAGCTGACGCGCATGGCGACGCGGCTGGTGGTGCTGGAGCAGGCACTGCGGCGCGAGGCTGTCCGACAGCAGGCATCGCCGGCCGCCGGCCCGCGCCCGCCGGCTGCCCCGCCCCGCCCGGACGGATCACGCTGAGGCGCGACAACTGGACCGCCGCAGACTCAGCCCAACTTTGCCGAGCGGCTTGCAATCTCGATGATGACGCTGCCGCTCTTGGCGTAACCGTCCGGCACAAAGGCTTCGCCCGGAGCGAGTTCGCGCATGTCCTCCGCGTCCCTCGGCTTCGGAAAGCCCTTGGCGCAGGCCGTGCTGATCGTCTCGCGATCGGCGTAGCTGACGGCGGCGACCACGCTGCCGGGGGTTGGCCCGGCCGCGAGCTTCGACAGGCCGAAATATTTGAGCTGCTCCGAACAGCTAACGACGTTGGTCAGGTAGGCTCCCGTCGTGTCCTCGGCCTGCAGCAGAAAATCGTACGACATTTCGATGGACCCGCCGCTGGCACTGGCGAAGCCGACGCGCGCCACGCCGGTCTCGACCACCCCCTGCCCCATATGCCCGGTCAGGCAGACGAGCACGTCCTGCGCTTCGTCCCTGGTGGTGGAGATGACGCATTCATTCACCTGCATGCCCGGCTGGAAGCCGCGAAATTTGTAGGCGCCGCCGACCTGCTCGAACACGACCGCGCCGCCGAAATCGGTCGCGTGCGGCTCGCAGCCGCTGCCATAGCTCACGACCAGCAGCGGATTGCTGGAGGCCAGGAAACGTCCCTGCTGCCGCTCCGGCTTCAGGGTGACGTCACAGCGGCGCCCCTCGGAGTCGGGATAGGATCTGGCGCGCTTGCAGGTGGTGCCCGCGATCGCGCCGGGCGCGCAGAACAGCGACAGCAGCGCGCGGTTGGTGGCGGCAGCCTCAGCGATCCCCGGGAAGGCGTGACAGAGCAGCAGCAGCGACAGCAGCACTGAAAAGACCTTGGTCATCGAATTGCCTTGCAAAAGATCGCAGTTCTGCGCGGGACGATAGCGGACGCCGATGCTGTTGCAAACCAGTCGTAAACCACGACGAGAATCATGGCGAGCGCTCGCCTGCGATCACGCCCGCATTCCCTCCGCGACCAATGACCGCTTCAGCCCTTGGCGCGACCAGCGGATGATGTAGGCTGCGGCGAGACGCAGGACTGGACGAATGATCGGCGGCAACGCAGCGGCCGGCGCACACGCATGAGGGGCCCATGACCGACCATCTGATCGTGACCGACGAGGGCGAGACGCGGACGATCAAGCTCAGGCGCCCGGAGAAGAAGAACGCGATCACCCAGGCCATGTATCTCGGCATGAGCGATGCGATCGACACCGCGCAGAACAATCCGCTGGTGCGATGCATCATCATCACCGGCGGCTCCGGCGTGTTCACGGCCGGCAACGATCTCGAGGACTTCCTGCATGCGGGGTCGGCCGGCAACGACGCCGCGCGCACCTCGGCGGCGACCAAGTTCCTGTATTCGCTGGCGCATAACGTCAAGCCGATCATCGCCGCGGTCGACGGCGTCGCGATCGGCATCGGCACGACGATGCTGTTTCACTGCGACTACGTGCTGGCCTCCACCACGGCGACGTTCTCGACGCCCTTCATCCATCTCGGCCTGGTGCCCGAGGGCGCCTCGAGCCTGTTGATGCCGCAGACCATGGGCTATCAGCGGGCGTTCGCGATGCTGGTGATGGGGCGCACCATGACGGCGACGGATGCGCAGATCGCCGGCTTCGTCAACACGGTGGTGGCGCCGGGCCACACCGAGGTCGAGGCGCACAAGGTGGCGCGCGACATCTGCCGGCTGCCGGCCGAGGCGGTGGCGATCGGGCGCAAGCTGATCCGCACCGCGCCGGACGAATTGACCCGGCGCATCGACCAGGAGGCCTATCTGTTCGCCGAGCGCATGACCTCCGAGGAGGCGGTCAGCGCGTTCAAGGCGTTCCTATCGCGCAAGAAGAAAAAATGAGCGAGGCCGCGGCGGGCGCGCATGGCGCAGTTTGATGTCATCGTGATCGGCTGCGGCGCGGTCGGCAGCGCCGCCGTGCTGCATCTCGCCAAGGCCGGGAGGCGCGTGCTGGGCATCGACCGCTTCCAGCCGCCGCACCGCTTCGGCTCGACCCATGGCGAGACCCGCATCACCCGCGCGGCAATCGGCGAAGGCGTCGACTACACGCCGCTGGCGCAGCGCTCGCACGCGATCTGGCGGGCGCTGGAGCGAGAAACCAGCACGCGGCTGTTCGAACAATGCGGCTGCCTGTTCATTCCGAGCCAGCACGGCGGCGAGGTCCACGGCGTCAGCAGCGCGCAGTTCTTCAGCAACATCGAAACCGCGGCGCGGCTGCACGGCGTCGACGGCGAGACGCTTTCCGCGGAGCGGTTGCGTGCGGATTATCCGGCCTTTGCCACCGCGCCCGGCGATCGCGCCTTTCTCGATCGAGAAGGCGGCTATCTCCTGGTCGAGGACTGCGTGCGCACCGAGCTCGCGGTCGCCGCGCGCCATGGCGCCGAGTTGCTGACCGGCCGGCGCGTGACAGCGTTTCGCCGTGCCGCGGGCGCCCTCACCGTGACCATGGACGACGACACGACGGCGTCGGCCGACAAATTGATCGTCACCACCGGACCATGGATCACCGAGATGATCGCGCCGCTGCGCCGCCGCGTCCACGTCACCCGGCAAGTGCTGTACTGGTTCGAGCTCCTGTCCAATCCGCAGCATTTTGGACCGGGCACGCCGGTGTTCATCTGGGACGTCACCGGCCGCGATCGCGCGGCCTCCGACATCTATGGCTTTCCCTGGCTGGGCTCGCAGGACAATGGCGTGAAGATCGCAAATGAAGTGATGACCGGCGAGACCGATCCCGACGACGTGGCGCGCGAGGTGACCGCGGACGAAATCGCCGCGACCTATGAGACCTATGTCCGCCCCTTCGTGCCGGATCTCGGCCCGCGCTGCCTGCGCAGCGAGGTCTGCCTCTATACCAACGCGCCGGGCGGCCGCTTCGTCATCGACCACGATCCGGGTGACGCCGACGTGATCTACGCCTCGGCCTGCTCGGGCCACGGCTTCAAGCATTCGCCGGCCGTCGGCGAGGCGCTCGCGGCGATGGCCCGGGGCGAGACGCCGTGCGTCGACCTCTCCGGCTTCACACTGGACCGGCTCGCCGCCGCCGATCCAGCATAGCGGACGCCGCAACTACTTTGCGGACTGCAGCGCAGCCGTCTGCTTGGCGAGGCCTTCGTTGAACTGCGTCTCGAGCTTGTCGAGATAGGCGTTGAATTCACCCGGCTTGACGAACGGGTTGGGCGCGCCGTCGGCAATCTTCGCTCGCTTTCCGGCCATGTCGTACATCTCCGGATGCGGCGCCAGCAGGATGTCGGGATGCGCCGTCTTGGCCCAGGCGAAGGTCTTCTTGTAATCGTCGACGATGCCCGGATAGGTGGGACGGCCGACCAGCCGGTTCAGCGCCACGGTGGCGCTGCAGAAGAAGATCAGGCTGCGGGTGGCGTCGCCATCCTTCACGTCGGCCGTCCAGCTGGTGCAGCCCGGCGAATGGCCCGGCGTCTCGTGCGCCGTCAAGGTGACGCCGCCGAGCGTGACGGTGTCGCCCTCGCGCACGGCGCGGTCGACCTTGACCGGCGGGAAGCCGAGATAGCGCTCCTCCTCGCGGCCCGGATAGAAGCCGCCTTCCAGCAGCGGCACGTCCTTGGCGCCCGCCACCATCTGCGCCCCGGTCTCCTGCTTGACCTGCGCCAGCCCGCCGGTGTGGTCGATATGGGCGTGGGTGTTCAGGATGTATTTGATGTCGGCGACCTTGAAGCCGAGCTTGCCGATGCTGGCCTCGATCTGCGCGGTCGATTCCGGCATCACGGTATCGATCAGGATGTGGCCCTGCGGCGTGGTGATCAGGTAGGAGGCGAGCCCGTTGGTGCCGACGTAATAGACGTTGTCGATCACCTTGAACGGCTCGGTCGGCTTATTCCACGCCGCGACCATTTGCTTCATCAGGTCCGGCAGCGATTGCGCTGCAGCGGAGCCGGCCACGAGCGACAGTGTGGCGGCGAGCAGCATCATTCTTTTCATTCCGGCCTCCCGATGTATTGTTGTTATGAAATCATTTTATGTCATTGCGACCGCGGCGGGGCAATCGCGCTTCGTCCCGCGGCCCCTGCATCACACGTGACCCTGCCATGAGCCGTCTCTCCCGCTTCGCCCTCGCCTGCCTGCTGACCGGTGCCGCCGTTGCAAGCATCGCCGGCCCGCCGGCATCGGCCGAGGACGAGCCGGTGGCGTTGCGCATCCTCGCCATCAACGACTTTCACGGCAATCTGAAGCCGCCCTCCTCCGGCATCCGCGTCGCCGATCCCGCCGATCCAACCAAGACCACCGTCGTTCCTGCCGGCGGCGCCGAGCACATGGCGAGCCTCGTCAAGCTGCTCGCCGACGGCCAGCCCAACACGATCTTCGTCGCCGCCGGCGACCTGATCGGCGCGAGCCCGTTCCTGTCGGCGATGTTCCACGACGAGCCGACCATCGAATCGATGTCGCAGATGGGGCTCGCGCTGTCGGCGGTCGGCAACCACGAGTTCGACGAGGGCAAGGCCGAGCTGTTGCGGATGCAGAACGGCGGCTGCCATCCGACCGATGGCTGCGGCGGGCCGCAGCCGTTCACCGGCGCCAAATTCCATTATCTTGCGGCGTCGACGTTCCTCGCCGGCACCGACAAGACGGTGTTTCCGCCCTATGAGATCCGCACCTTCGAGGACATCCCGGTCGCCTTCATCGGGCTGACGTTGAAAGGGACCGCCGGCATCATCTCGCCGGCGAGCGCGGCCGGCCTCGACTTCCGCAACGAGGCCGAGAGCGTCAACGCGCTGATCCCGGAATTGAAGGCCAAGGGCGTGCAGGCGATCGTCGTGCTGATCCACGAGGGCGGCTGGCCCTCGGGCGGCATGAACGAATGCCCCGGACTGTCCGGACCGATCGTCGACATCGTCAAGGAGCTCGACAGCGCCGTCGACATCGTCATCTCCGGCCATACCCATCAGGCCTATGTCTGCACCATCGACAAGCGGCTCGTCACCTCGGGCGACAAGTTCGGCACGTTGGTGACGGCGATCGACGTCAAGCTCGACCGCACCACGCGCGACGTGATCAGCGCCACCGCGACGAACATCGTCGTCGACACCACCCTGCCGAAGGATCCGGCGCAGACCGCGCTGATCGACGCCTATGAGAAGCTCTCCGCCCCTTACGCCAACCGCCCCGCCGGCGTGCTCGCCGCGACGCTGTCGCGGCTGCCGAACGCCTCCGGCGAGAGCGTGCTCGGCGACGTCATCGCCGATGCCCAGCTCGCAGCGACAGCCGCGGCGGACAAGGGAAGCGCGGTCATCGCGATGACCAATCCCGGCGGCATCCGGACCGATCTCGTTCGCCGCGATGGCGGCGCGGTGACCTATGCCGACGTGTTCGCGAGCCAGCCGTTTCGCAACCAGCTGACGACGGTCACCCTGACCGGCGCCGAGATCAAGGCCGCGCTGGAGCAGCAATGGCTCGACCCGGCGCGGCCGCGCATCCTGCAGGTCTCCAGCGGTTTCTCCTATGCCTTCGATGCGAAACAGTCCGCGGGCGCTCGGATCGACGCCGCCAGCATGATGCTCGACGGCAAGGCCATCGACCTCGCCGCGTCCTACCGGGTCACCATCAACAACTACCTCGCGCTCGGCGGCGACGGCTTCACCGCATTCAAGAGCGGCCGCGATCCGATCACGGGACCCTATGACGACGAGGCGCTGTTCGCCTATCTCAAGTCCAACAGCCCGCTGGCCCCGCCGCCGCGCGGCCGCATCGTCAACAAGGCTTCGTGACGCCTGCCGCGCCCGCCGGAAAGCCGGTCATATCGCCCGCGGGGCTCTTTCCGAGGCTGCGTTCAGCGCATAGATTGGGCACTCCCGCAACGCGCGAGTGGCAGAGCCCTGATGTCGACGCTGTATCTCTCTCATGAAGCCTGCCTCGATCACGCCACGCCGTCCGGCCACCCAGAGCGCGCCGACCGCCTGCGGGCGGTCGAGGAGGCCCTGACCGAGGAGCGCTTCGCCCTGCTCGACCGCGACGAGGCCCCGGAGGCCGATATCGAGCTGGCCCTGCTCTGCCACAACGAGCACTACGTCACCGAGCTGCGCCAGATGGCCCCGACCTCGGGCATCATCTATCTCGACGGCGACACCTCGATGTCGCCGGGCACCTGGGAAGCCGTGATGCGCGGCGTCGGCGGCGCCGTCGCGGCAACCGAATCCGTGATGTCCGGCCGCCACCGCAACGCCTTCGTCGCGGTGCGTCCGCCCGGGCACCATGCCGAGATCGCAAAGCCGATGGGCTTCTGCTTCTTCGACAACGTCGCGATCGCGGCACGCTATGCCCAGCGCACCTTCGGCATCGAGCGCGCCGCCATCGTCGACTTCGACGTCCACCACGGCAACGGAACCCAGGACATCTTCTGGGCCGACAAGAGCGTGATGTACTGCTCGACCCACCAGATGCCGCTGTTCCCGGGCACCGGCGCCCGCGGCGAGCGCGGCGAGCACGACACCATCGTCAACGCGCCGCTGGCCTCCGAGGACGGCAGCCTCGAGTTCCGCTCCGCCTTCGAAAACCTGATCCTGCCGCAGCTCACCAAGTTCAGCCCCGAGCTCGTGATGATCTCGGCCGGCTTCGACGCCCATTACCGCGACCCGTTGGCGTCGCTGAACCTGCGGGCGGAGGATTTCGGCTGGGTCACCCGCAAGCTGATGGATCTCGCCGACAAATCCGCCGGCGGGCGGGTCGTTTCGGTTCTGGAAGGCGGCTATGACCTTCAGGGGCTTAAAGAATCCGTCTCAGCCCACGTTGCGGCCCTGACTGGGGCGTGATCCCCAGGTTCCAGCCGATCCCACCCTCGGCGGGGCCTGACATGGCCGCGACCGGGGTGTAAAAGCACGGCCCCGGAGTTGAGTGAGCTGCAGGGAACCCGCATGGCGGACAACACCTTAACCGACGTCAAGAAGCTGTCGTTCGAGCGCGCGATCGAGGAGCTGGAATCGATCGTGAAGCGGCTCGAGGACGGCAAGGTGCCGCTCGAGGAGTCGGTGGCGATCTATGAGCGCGGCGAAGCACTGAAGCGGCGCTGCGAGGAGCTGCTGCGCCAGGCGGAGGCCCGGGTCGAGAAGATCACGACCGACGCCAGCGGCCATGCGACCGGAACCGTGCCGCTCGACGTGCAATAGCGGCTTGCGGCCGAACGGCCCTCTCCGAGCAACAGTCCGGATTTATTTCGCTGCCGCCGGGCGCGAGTTGACGCGGGCAAAGCGCGCCTCTCAATCGTGCAATTCAGCCGCAGATCGGTGCAACTGCATCGAAGAGCTCGGCCGCGAGGTGGCCCTCGGCGAAGTTTCGGCCGCCGCGTTGGCCACTTGAGACCCAGAGGTGCGTCCTTCGTTTACCATGCGACACGATTTGAATCGGCAGTTCGCCCCTGATCCTGTGATCGTGCCGATCCAGGTCCGCGATCATCCGGCGCAATCATGACGACGTGCTTCGCTCGCAGCTCTTTCGCATCGACTTGACGGCCAACGAAAGGCCGCACGCCGACGACTTCTTCATGATCGTCTACGGACCAATCCCTTACGCGAACGCATGGCTCACGGCGCCGCGGCGTGCGCAATCACCGCATCGGCGGATTTTGCGCCGCGGGAAAAGGCCTGGACCGAGCCGGCTTCCCCGGTCTATTCCGGAGCGCCGGCTGCCGTCGATTTGAGCAGTTGAATGGAACCTCCGGCACGCCGCCGCGGTTGAGAGGTGGCGCAAGGGTACCGTTTGCGGGCTTGCCAACTCCCATCGGGTTGGCTTTAAGACGCACTTTGGTGTAAAGCTTCTCGCAACTGCGGGTTTTTGGAAGTGTTTATCCTCTCTGGAGAGAGGAAACTAAGCGCTTGCAGGAGCTAGCAAAACTGACTTGGCTGAACGACTTGGCGATCTTGGGCGACTAACGAGGACGGCAAGGCCACCAAGAGTGACTTACATCACATAGATCGATCCCAAACCCGGCTAGTCTCCGGACTGCGGCTTCGATCCGCGCGGATGTCACCTTCAAGACTTCAGGTTTCGCCGCCCGTTACGATGAACCTCTCAGATGTCGGCCCTTGAACCCGACCTGCAAAATTGGAATGTCACCGTGACCACATTTAGTAAGACGCCGCTTCTCGACACCATCAAGACTCCGGAAGATCTGCGCCGGCTGAAGGTCGAGCAGGTCCGGCAGGTCGCCGACGAATTGCGCCAGGAGACCATCGACGCGGTCTCGGTAACCGGCGGTCATTTCGGCGCGGGTCTCGGCGTGGTCGAGCTGACCACGGCCATCCACTATGTGTTCGACACGCCGCGCGACCGCCTGATCTGGGACGTCGGCCACCAAGCCTATCCGCACAAGATCCTGACCGGTCGCCGCGACCGTATCCGCACCTTGCGCACCGGCGGCGGCCTCTCCGGGTTCACCAAACGCGCCGAGAGCGACTACGATCCGTTCGGCGCCGCGCACTCGTCGACCTCGATTTCCGCCGGCCTCGGCATGGCGGTTGCGCGCGACCTGTCGGGCGGCAAGAACAACGTGATCGCCGTGATCGGCGACGGCGCGATGTCCGCCGGCATGGCCTATGAGGCCATGAACAATGCCGGCGCGATGAACTCCCGCCTGATCGTGATCCTCAACGACAACGACATGTCGATCGCGCCGCCGGTCGGCGCCATGTCGGCCTATCTGTCGCGCCTGTACTCGGGCAAGACCTACCGGACGCTGCGAGATGCCGCCAAGCAGCTCGGCCAGCATCTGCCCAAGGTGATCGCCAACCGCGCCAGCCGCGTCGAGGAATATTCCCGCGGCTTCATGATGGACGGCGGCACGCTGTTCGAGGAGCTCGGCTTCTACTACGTCGGCCCGATCGACGGCCACAACCTCGACCATCTGCTCCCCGTCCTGAAGAACGTCCGCGACATGGAGACCGGCCCGATCCTGGTCCACGTCGTGACCCAGAAGGGCAAGGGCTACTCGCCCGCGGAAGCGGCGGCCGACAAATATCACGCGGTGGCCAAGTTCGACATCGCCACCGGCACCCAGGCCAAGGCCAAGCCGAACGCGCCGGCCTATCAGAACGTGTTCGGCCAGAGCCTGGTCAAGGAAGCCGAGAAGGACGACAAGATCGTCGGCATCACCGCCGCGATGCCCTCGGGCACCGGCATCGACATCTTCGCCAAGGCGTTCCCGAAGCGCACCTTCGACGTCGGCATCGCCGAGCAGCATGCCGTGACCTTCGCCGCCGGCCTCGCGGCCGAAGGCTACAAGCCGTTCTGCGCGATCTACTCGACCTTCCTGCAGCGCGGCTACGACCAGATCGTGCACGACGTCTGCATCCAGAGCCTGCCGGTCCGCTTCGCGATCGATCGCGCCGGCCTGGTCGGCGCCGACGGCGCGACCCATGCCGGCTCCTTCGACAACGCCTATCTCGGCTGCCTGCCGAACATGGTGATCATGGCGGCCTCCGACGAAGCCGAGCTGGTGCACATGGTGGCGACCCAGGTCGCGATCAACGACCGGCCGAGCTCGGTGCGCTATCCGCGCGGCGAAGGCCGCGGCGTCGAAATGCCCGAGGTTGGCGTTCCGCTGCCGATCGGCAAGGGCCGCATGATCCGCCAGGGCAAGCAGGTCGCCCTGCTCTCCTTCGGCACCCGGCTCGCCGAGTGCGAGAAGGCGGCCGACGAGCTCGCCGCACACGGCCTGTCCGCCTCGATCGCCGATGCGCGCTTCATGAAGCCGCTCGACGAAGAGCTGGTGCTGAAGCTCGCCCGCGAGCACGACATCCTGATCACGATCGAGGAAGGCTCTGTCGGTGGCTTCGGCTCGCACGTAATGCAGTATCTCTCCGATCAGGGCATGCTCGACGGCGGCCTGAAGATGCGCACCATGGTGCTGCCGGACGAGTTCCAGGACCACGACACGCCGGCGGCGATGTACGCCCGCGCCGGGCTGGACGCCAAGGGCATCGTCCGCAAGGTGTTCGAGGCGCTCGGCAAGGATTACACGACCGAGTCGGTCAAGCTCGCCTGAGGCGAGCTTGCGTCCCGCCGTGGTGGTGAGCCATGAAGATCTATCTGGCAGGTCCCGACGTGTTCCTGCCGGATGCCATTGAAATCGGCCGGCGGAAAGTCGCGATCTGCGATCGCCATGGCTTGATCGGCCGCTACCCCCTCGACAACAGCGTTGACCTCGCCTCCTCCGACGCCTCGCGCCAGATCTTCCATGGCAACGAGGCGATGATGGACGACGCCGATGCCATCATCGCCAATCTCACGCCGTTCCGCGGGCCCGGCGCCGATGCCGGCACCGTCTACGAGCTCGGCTACATGGCGGGCCGCGGCAAGCTCTGCCTGGGCTATTGCAACGATCCCGCCGTCTATGCCGACTGCGCCCGCCGCTTCACGACGGTGACGGAGCAGGACGGCCGCCTGGTCGATGCCGAGGGCCTGACGGTCGAGGATTTCGGCCTGCCCGACAACCTGATGATGATCCACGCGCTCGACCTGTACGGTGCCCCGCTGGTCCTCCCGCGCGAGCGGTCGGGGGATGTGTGGCACGACCTGGCGGCGTTCGAGATCTGCGTGAAGCTGGCGGCGGAGCGGCTCCTCGGCAAGACGCCGTAGGGTGGGCAAAGCGGCGCCGTCAGGCGACGCGTGCCCACCGTGGATCCGCGCCCACAATCGAAATGGTGGGCACGGCGCGTCAATTGCGATACGAGCTTGCGGAGCGGCCGGTGCACGCGCCTTTGCCCACCCTACGAACTCACTATAGGAGGCGCGATCTCGCCTCACACCACTGTCGTCCCGGCCTAGTGCGCAATTGCGCACGCGGCGCCGGGACCCGACCACAGGACGTCATGTTGGGCAGACTCGTAGTTGCCATCTCCCTACAAACTAAGTCCTGTGGTTATGGGTCCCGGGTCGGCGCATCAACGCGCGATGCGCGCTGATGCTTGCCCGGGACGACACTGAATTTGGTGTGCGTGCTCAACAACTCATGACGACTGATCAAACTCATGCCCCCTGCCCGCAAACGCGCTGATATCCTGCTCGTCGAACGCGGCCTGTTCGAGAGCCGCGCGCGGGCGCAGGCGGCGATCGAGGCTGGGCTCGTGTTCGCAAACGACAAGCAGGTCGGCAAAGCCTCGGAGAGCATCCCAGTTGATTCCGTGCTGCAGGCGGAGCCGGCGCATCCCTGGGTGTCGCGTGGCGGAGTCAAGCTTGCGGCAGCACTGGAGCATTGCGGCATCGAGGTCGAGGACCATGTCTGCCTCGACGTCGGCGCCTCCACCGGCGGCTTCACCGAGGTGCTGCTGGCCAATGGCGCGGCTGTCGTATTCGCCGTCGATGTCGGCCGCGACCAATTGCATCCCTCGCTGCGCAATCATCCGAAGATCGTGTCGATGGAGCAGACCGACATCCGCAGCTATGACGGCAAGCGCCTGCCGCAGCGCCCCGACATCGTCGTGATCGACTGCAGCTTCATCTCGCTCAAGGCGGTGCTGCCGGTCGCATTGTCGCTCGCGGCCTCGCCGATGAGCCTGCTGGCGCTGATCAAGCCGCAATTCGAGGCGAAGGGCGCACACGGCAAGGGCGGCATCATCAAGGATGCAGCGGTGCACGCCGCCGTCTGCGACGACATCGCCACCTTCGCCGCCTCGCTCGGCTGCAGTGACATCGAGATCTTCCCATCATCGATCAAGGGCGGAGACGGCAACGCCGAGTTCTTCCTGGGAGCACGCCGTCATGGTTGAGCGTCTCGTCATCGACCATGTCGGCCATCGCGGCGACGGCGCCTCGCTGTCATCGGGCGAGGCGCTTTACGTGCCCTATACGCTCGCCGGCGAGACCGTCGAGGCGGCCGTCGTTCCCGGCCATCCCGATCGCCGCAAGCTGCTCGCGGTGGAAATTCCGAGCCCCGAGCGGATCGCGCCGTTCTGTCCGCATTTCGGCGTCTGCGGCGGCTGCGCCATCCAGCACTGGGCGCCCGAGCCCTATCAGCAGTGGAAGCGCAACATCGTCGTCGAGACGCTACGGGCGGCCAAGGTCGATTGCGACGTGGCCGATCTGATCGATGCCCACGGCACCGGCCGACGCCGGGCCACCTTCCACGCCCGGATGGGCACGCACGAGGTTCTCCGCGTCGGATTCTCGGCAGCCAACAGCCACGACATCGTTCCGATCGACCGCTGTCCGATCCTCGACCCCGCGCTGGACGGTGCGCTGGAAGCCGCGTGGGCGCTGGCGGAGGCGCTGAAGCCGACCGGCAAGCCGCTCGACATCCAGGCGACCGCGACAAGCAACGGCCTCGACATCGACATCCGCGGCTCCGGCCCGCTGCCGCCGCCGCGCGTCGCGGCCCTGTCCCGCCTCGCCGAACAGCACCGGCTGGCGCGGCTGACCCGCCATGGCGAGTTGGTGCTGATGCGCAATGCGCCCGTGGTCACGATGGGTACGGCACAGGTGACGCTGCCGCCCGGCTCGTTCCTGCAGGCCACCGTGCAAGGCGAGGAGACGCTGGCGCAATTGGTGCTGGAGCGGATCGGCAAAGCCAAGCACGTCGCCGACCTGTTCTGCGGCGTCGGCCCGTTCGCGCTCCGGCTCGCTACGCGGGCGCGCGTCACCGCCATGGACAATGATGCCGGCTCGGTTGCCGCGCTGCAGAAGGCGGCCGGTACGCCCGGCCTGAAGCCGATCAAGGCCGAAACGCGCGACCTGTTCCGCCGTCCCCTGATGCCGCCGGAATTGCGCGACATCGACGCTGTCGTATTCGACCCACCGCGCCAGGGCGCTCAGGCGCAGGCCAAGCAGCTCGCGGCCAGCAAGGTGCCGGTGATCGTCGCGGTGTCCTGCAACGTGACGACGTTCGCGCGCGATGTGCGCATGCTGATCGACGGCGGCTACAGGCTCGAGACCGTGGTGCCGGTCGACCAATTCCGCCACACGCCGCATGTGGAGCTGGTGGCACGGCTGGTGCGGTGAGCTGATCTCGATGCCTGCACGTCATCGCGAGCGAAGCGGCGAAGCAACGCAGGCATTCTTCTTGGCCCTGGATCCTTCGCTACGCTCGCGATGACGAGGACATGTCTACCTGACCACGCTGACCTTCACCGGCGCGACGCCGGAGTTGACCATGCCGAGCGCCTGCGCGGCTGAGTAGGACACGTCGACCACCCGCCCCTGCACGAACGGTCCGCGATCATTGACGCGCACCACCACGGAGCGGCCGGTCTTGACGTTGGTGACCTGCAGCCGCGTGCCGAACGGCAGGCTGCGATGCGCGGCCGTCAGCTCGGAGGGATTGAAGCGCTCGCCGCTCGCGGTCTTCTGGCCTTCCGAATAGTAGCTGGCGAGACCGGACGCTCCGGAGTGCGCCGGCGGCGGGCTGAGCTCGGCCCGCCGGACGCGCACCACCGACTCCGGCGCCGTCTCCGCACGCTGCACCTGCGGCCGGAATTCGGCTCCGGCTTGCTTCGTCGGCGCCGCCCAGCGCGCCTGCCGGACCGCCGATGATTGCGCGCAGGCTGCGAGCGAAGCCGCCGCCGCACACACCAGCGCTGCCCTGAGAAGTTGGCAAGCGAGCCCTGCACGCGGACCTTGGATGACTGACGAGCGCCTGACGCGCTGCGCGGGATGGGCTGTCCGGTCGATGATACGCATGTTCTGTGCGCCTCCGCCTCAACCCGCTCATGGTCGCGGCCCAATCGCGGCAGCACGGTGGCAAAGGGAAACTTGCGAGAGGTGCAACCTATGGTTTTTGGGAGATTGTGGCTTAATGGCAACAGATCAGCCTGAACGGCGGCCCTGTGGAGTTTTTCCACGCAAGAACTTCATACTGTCATGCTGGGAGAACACGTGAATGCCTGACCCGCTGCTGACCCGCATCGTTGGCGAACTTGCCGATGTCCCGGGACTGCGCGCCATCGCGCTCGGTGGATCACGTGCGCGCGGCACCGCGCAGGCGGGCTCGGACTACGACGTCGGGCTCTACATCGCATCCAGGCACGACCTCGACACCGACGCGCTGCGCGAAGCAGTGCGGCGGCTCGTCGACGACCCGCAAACGGTCGAACTGACGGCGGTCGGCGGCTGGGGACAGTGGGTCGTCGGCGGCGGCTGGCTCAGAATCGACGGGCACAAGGTCGACCTGCTCTATCGCGAGATCGATGCGGTCGGCGGCGTGATCGACGACTGCCGGAAGGGGCGGATCGAGATGCACTACCAGCCAGGCCATCCGCATGGCTTCGTGTCGGCGATCTGGATGGGCGAGGTTGCGCTCTGCCGCCCGCTGCACGATCCCGCGCAACTGCTGGCGGGACTGAAGTCGCGCTGCACGCCCTATCCGCGCCGCCTGCGCGACGCGATTATTGCGCGCTTCCAGTGGGAGATCGCATTCAACATCGATAATGCCGAGTTGGCTGTCGGGCGTGGCGACCATACCCACGTCGCGGGCTGCGCCTATCGCGCCCTCGCCTGCCTTGCGCAGGTGCTGTTTGCGGTCAACGGGCGCTACCTGATCAACGAGAAGGGTGCGCTCAAGGAGGCCGCGACGTTTGGACTGGCGCTCGGCGGTCTCGCGGCGCGCGTGGAGTTCATCTGGCAATCGATCGGCAATGGCGAATTCGGTGCGGCGCTCCGCAGCCTGCGGGAGGTCGAGGCCGAATTGAAACAGGCGTTGGTCCATGCTGCGACGGCCGGCTGAGATCGGCGGCGCCTTACCAATCAAGCCTCCCCGCGCGCTCGTCTGCTCGGCAGCCCGGGCGTGCTGGTCACCGCCCCCAGCGGTCCTGCCAGATCTTCTCGCCGATCGTGCAGGACACGCGCGGCTCCTTGTCGGCATCGTCGGCGACCGGCACGATGCGCGGCGGCGGTGTACGTCCGGCGACCTCCATCAGCAGCTTGGTGCGGATGGCTTCCTTGAATTCGTCGCGGCTCTTGATCGTCACCACGAACGAGCCGTGGCCGCCGGTCACGCAATCCTTGTAGTAGAGATCGAGATTCTCGATATCCATCGTCGAGTAGGACGGCTCCTTGACCATGATCGGCAGGCCGTTGATCGTGATGCCCTTGTCGACGGCCTCGTCGCGCGCGATCGTCACCGGTGAGGGACCATTGTTGTTGGGCCCGTCGCCGGAGATGTCGATGACGCGGCGCAGCCCGCGATAGGGATTCTCATCGAACAGCGGCATGGCAAAGTAGATCGCGCCGGAGATCGAGGTGCGCGACGCGCGGCGGATCGGCGTCTTCATGATCTCGGCGGCGACGGCGTCGGCACTTTCCGGTCCGTCGATCAGGCGCCATGGAATGATGATCTTCTGGTCGCTCGAGGCCGCCCATTCGAAATAGGTCACGGCGATGCGGCCGTGCACGCCGCTCTTCAGCGCCTGCAGGAACTCGCGCGAGCTGAGCGCCTGGGCGTAGCCTTCGCGCTGGATCGCCAGCTCGTCCAGATCCATCGAGTAGGACACATCGACGGCGAGGATCAGCTCGACGTCGACGGACGCTTCCTTCTCACTCAGTTGCTGCGCCGGCTGGGCCCTCGGCGCTGCCACGACGGTGGCGACGTCGCCGCCCGCCAAGGCGCCTGCCAGACACGCCACCCCGATCGAGATCCACCAGCGCATGAGCTGCCCTCCAATCGCGTCTGATGATGGTGACATGCAATCCGCAGAGCGCAAAGCGGGAACGCACACATCCATTCACATTCCGGTTAGTCCCCTGGGGTTTGCCCGGATGTCAGGCAGCTGCGTGCGCCCATCGCGCAAGGCATGCAGCCCGTGGTTTCCCGGAGCGGCCGAAGCTTGTATCGTGGCTCGACTGCCGCATCAGGAACACAGGCGCGCCCTTAGAATGAACGATGCCGTCACCAAGCCCAAGACGAAGGTACGCACCAAGACCGAGCGTCCGCGGCTCTACAAGGTGATCCTCGTCAACGACGATTTCACGCCGCGCGATTTCGTGGTGATGATCCTGAAGGCGGAATTCCGCATGACCGAGGACCAGGCCTACAAGGTCATGATCACGGCCCATAAGCTCGGCGTCTGCGTGGTGGCCGTGTTCACCAAGGACGTCGCCGAGACCAAGGCGACGCGCGCGACCGATGCCGGCCGCGCCAAGGGATACCCGCTGCTGTTCACTACCGAGCCGGAGACCTGAGCCGGCGGCGAACTAATTCCCTTCCTCACGCAGCCCATACACACGTTGTGCGGTCGCGAGGCCAGCGATCGGAAATTCACCGAGATCGGTCCAGAGATCGGTCAGCGGCTCGGGACAGGCGCCGGCAAAGGCCTCGGACGCGACCACCGTCCGCTGCAGCCGCGCGGCCATCTTCTCCAACCGTGCGGCGAGATTGACGGCCGGGCCGATGCAGGTGAAGTCGAGCCGGTTGCCGCCGCCGATATTGCCATAGAGCAACCGTCCGACATGCAGGGCGACGCCGAAGCGAAAGCGCTCGACCCGGCCGCCAACCGCATATTCCAGCGCATCGACACTGGCGCGCGAGGTCCGCGCCGCCGAGAGCACGCGCCCGCAGACCGCGCTCGGATCACCGTCCTGCTCGGGAATCGGAAACACCGCGAGCAGCCCGTCGCCCATGAACTTCAACACTTCGCCGCCCTGCTCCCGGATCGCGGCGACCTGGCAGTCGAAGTAGTTGTTGAGGATCTCGACCACGTCTTCGGCCGGCAGCCGGTCCGACAACGGCGTGAAGCCGCGCAGGTCCGACAGCCAGATCGCCGCATCCATCGTATCGGTATGGCCGCGGCGGATCTGGCCGCCGAGAATGCGCTCGCCGGCGCTGTTGCCGACATAGGTGTCCAGCAGCATCGAGGCAGTCCGGCGCAGCGTGACGATCTCGGTGTAGCGTGCCAGGGCCGGCATCAGCGACCGGATTGCGTTCACGTGCTGCTCGCTGAAGCCACGGGGATCCCTCGTGGTCCAGCTCGAGGCATGGATCGCCCGATCGACGAAGGTCAAGGGCAGCGCGAGATAGTCGGTCGCCCCCTCGGCGCGCACATCCATCAGGATCGGAAAGCGCTCGGCCTCCGAGCCGCGAGGATCAGCCCTGAATTCCGCCCCGCTCTCGAACACGAGCGCGAGCGGGCTGCTCCTGTAAATCGGGCGGCTCTCAAAGCCGAAATCAACGGTGGAGGTCTCGACCTCCGCTCCCGGCCGCCAGATGAAGCTGCGGCCCGCAATGTCCGGATGCAGGGTGCGGACGAACACGCCGACGCGCCACAACGGCACACCGAGCCCGACCAGCCGCTCGCAGCATTCGGACATCATCTGGCCCGGCGTCGCTGCGGAACGCGCACCGTCGACCAGCCAGTCCTTGATCTCCTGCAGCTTGAGGATGTCCATGGGACGACATTAAGCGAGCGGCATGACAACAGCAAACAGCCGCGGCGGCCGCGTGCCTCTACCCCACCTGGCCGCGATGGCGCAGCAGGTGATCGGCCAACACGCAGGCCATCATCGCCTCGCCGACCGGAACCGCGCGGATGCCGACGCACGGGTCGTGCCGGCCCTTGGTCAGGATCTCGGTCTCCTGGCCTGAGCGGTCGACGGTCTGGCGCGGGGTGAGGATCGACGAGGTCGGCTTGACCGCGAAGCGCAGCACGATCGGCTGTCCAGTCGCGATGCCGCCGAGAATGCCGCCGGCATTGTTGGAGAGAAAGCGCGTGCCGTCATTGGCCGAGCGCATCTCGTCGGCATTCTCCTCGCCGGTCAGCTCGGCGGCGCCGAAGCCGGCGCCGATCTCGACGCCCTTCACGGCATTGATGCTCATCATCGCCGCGGCGAGTTCGGCATCGAGCTTGCCGTAGAGCGGCGCGCCAAGTCCCGCCGGCACGCCCTCGGCGACGATCTCGAGCACGGCGCCGATCGACGAGCCGGACTTCCTGATGCCGTCGAGATAGTCCTCGAAGAACGCCGCCTTGTCCTTGTCGGGGCAGAAGAAGGGATTGCGCGCGACCTCGTCCCAGTCCCAGTTGCCGCGGTCGATCTTGTGCGGGCCCATCTGCACCAGCGCGCCGCGCACCTTCACGTCCGGCAGGACCTTGCGCGCGACGGCGCCGGCCGCAACGCGCGTCGCGGTCTCGCGCGCCGAGGAGCGGCCGCCGCCGCGATAGTCGCGCAGGCCATACTTGGCCTCGTAGGTGAAGTCGGCGTGACCCGGACGAAACTTGTCCTTGATCTCGGAATAGTCCTTGGAGCGCTGGTCGGTGTTCTCGATCAGGAGCGCAATCGGCGTGCCGGTGGTGACCTGCGCTCCCGTGTCGGGATCGGCCATCACGCCGGACAGGATCTTCACTTGGTCCGGCTCCTGGCGCTGGGTGGTGAAGCGCGACTGGCCGGGACGGCGGCGGTCGAGATCACGCTGGATCTCCTCGGCCGTCAGCGGAATGCGTGGCGGACAGCCGTCGACGACGCAGCCGATGGCAACGCCATGGCTCTCGCCGAAGGTGGTGACGCGGAACATGTGGCCGAAGGTGTTGAAGGACATGAGCTGATCACCCAATCGGAAAAACCGTCATTCCGGGATGGTCCGAAGGACCAGACCCGGACTCTCGAGATTCCGGGTTCGCCTCTGCGAGGCGCCCCGGAATGACGGGGATAACTAACTGTACTTCTCGAACCCGTTCTCGCCGAACACATAGACCGCGCCCTGCTGGATCGGCAGGTCGACGGCGCCGTGCGGCGTCTCGAAGCCCAGCGCGACCATCAGCGCCCGCGCCGTGCCGCCATGGGCGACCGCCACGATATCGCCAGACAGCCCATCGTACCAGTCGCGCACGCGGCGCTCGACGTCGGCATAGGTCTCGCCGCCCTCGGGCGCCAGCGACCATTTGTCGGTCAGCCGCCTGGCATAGAAGGCGGGGTCTGCCGCCTGCATTTCCGGCAGCGTCGCCCCTTCCCATTTGCCGTAGCCGATCTCGCGCAGCCGGGCATCGAGCGCATAGCCCTCGGCCGGCAGCCTCAGGGTCTCACGCACCAGCTCCATGGTCGCGCGGGCGCGGCTGAGCGGACTCGCGACGTAAGGCAGGCCCGCCGCATCATGGCCGTTGCGCGCAACGATCTCGGCCAGGATGTTGCCGGCCTGGACCGCCTGCACCTGCCCGAGCGCGTTCAGCGGAATGTCCTGCGTGCCTTGCAGCCGGCCGAGCGCATTCCATTCCGTCTCGCCGTGGCGGATGTAGTAGATCGTGGGCCGTGGCATTGCGCGTTGACGCTATTCCTTGAACGCTATTCTTTGGCGCCGACGGAATTGCTGAGCGAGATGTCGGGCGCCTCGGGCCGCTTCATGCCGACGACGTGATAGCCGGAATCGACGTGATGCACCTCGCCGGTGACGCCGCGCGACAGGTCGGACAAGAGATACAGCGCGCTGTCGCCGACCTCGTCGATGGTCACGGTCCGGCGCAGCGGCGCGTTGTACTCGTTCCACTTCAGGATATAGCGGAAGTCGCCAATGCCCGAGGCGGCCAGCGTCTTGATCGGTCCTGCCGAGATCGCGTTGACGCGGATGTTCTTCTCGCCGAGATCGGCGGCGAGATAGCGCACGCTGGCCTCCAGCGCGGCCTTGGCGACGCCCATCACGTTGTAGTGCGGCATCCATTTCTCGGCGCCGTAATAGGTCAGTGTGATGATCGAGCCGCCGTCGGTCATCAGCTTCTCGGCGCGCTGCGCGATCGCGGTCAGCGAGTAGCAGCTGATCAGCATGCTCTTGGAGAAATTGTCCTGCGTGGTCTCGATGTAGCGCCCGTCGAGCTGGTCCTTGTCGGAGAAGGCGATGGCGTGGACGACGAAATCGATCTTGCCCCACCTCTCCTTCAGCACGTCGAACACGGCGTCGATGGTGGCGGGATCGGTGACGTCGCAATGGCCGAGCACGAGGCCGCCGAGCTCGGCCGCCAGCGGCTCGACCCGCTTCTTCAGCGCGTCGCCCTGGTAGGTCAGCGCGATCTCCGCGCCCGCCGCACGCGCCGCCTTGGCAATGCCCCAGGCGATCGAGCGGTTGTTGGCCACGCCGAGAACGACCCCGCGCTTGCCCTGCATCAAACCTGAAATCTGCGCCATGCGGCTTCCCATCGAACTGATTATTAAGGACTGGACGTACACCACCGGTCTGGCCCGGTACAGCCCCATTCCGCCCGCTCTGTGGCAAACTCCCCGCAGGGCTTGCGGCCCGGAATAGGCGCGTCATCGCGGTGTTATGATCTTTGCAAGGCACAGGCTGCGGCCTGCGCCCTTGTCATCGCAGCGAACAGCCGCAGGGCATTCCATGAACGCGTTCCGCCAGAGCGTCGAGGCCATGATTCCGGCACTGCGCCGTTATGCCCGGGCGCTGGCGCGCGACATGGACGCGGCCGACGAGTTGGTCCAGGACACGCTGGTGCGGGCGCTGCGCTCGGAACGGCTGTTCCTGGGCGGCGACATCAGGAGTTGGCTGTACACGATCCTGACCAATCTGAACAAGAACCGCCGGCGTTCACTGGCGCGGCGGCCCCACTTCATGCCGCTTCAGGACGACAATCCCGACGCCAGCGGCACCGAGGCCGAGGGCCGGGACATCGAGCGCGCACTGGCGACCCTGGTGGACGAGCAGCGCGCAGCGCTTCTCCTCGTCGTGCTCGAAGGCATGAGCTACCGCGAGGTCGCCGACATCCAGGGTGTCCCGATCGGCACCGTGATGTCCCGCCTCGCCCGCGCCCGCGCCCATGTCCGTGCCGTGCTCGAGGGCGAGCGGCCGGCGCTGCGGAGGGTGAAATGACCACTGCACAAAAGCCGCCCTGCCATGTTCGGCTGCTCAAGCCTGCAGCGACCGCGCATCGCCGCAGCCGCTCGATTGCCATGAGATCCCGATGATGACCGACCCGACCATTCCCGTCACCGAAGACGAGCTGCACGCCTATGTCGACAACGAGCTGCCGGCCGAGCGCCGCAGCGACGTCGAGCGCTGGCTGGCCGAGCATCCGGCGGACGCCGAGCGGGTGCAATCCTGGCGCAGCATGGCCGAGGCGCTTCACGCCCGCTACGATTCGATCGTCAACGAGCCGGTGCCGCCGCGGCTCGACCTCGACGGTCTGGACCGCCAGCCGCGGCGCTGGGTCATCGGTGCGATAGCGGCAAGCGTGGCGGCCTTCGCGGTCGGCGGCGCGGTCGGCTGGGTCGCGCGTGGCGCCGCGTCCTCGCCGTCGCCGCTGCAGGCCCTCGCCGGCGAGGCGCTCGATGCGCACCGGCTCTACGTCGTGGAGGTGCGCCATCCGGTCGAGGTCCCCGGCGACGAGAAGGCCCATCTGCAGCAATGGCTGACGCGGCGCTGTGGTCGCACCGTGCAGGCGCCGGAGCTGGAAACCACAGGACTGAAGCTCGTCGGTGGCCGGCTGCTGCCGGGACCGACCGGCCCGGCCTCCTTCCTGATGTATGAGAGCACCTCCGGCGAGCGCTTCACGGTGTATGCGACCAAGGTCGGGATCGAGGCGGCCGAGATGCGCTATACGGCGCAGGGCACCACCGCTGCGCTGTCCTGGGCGGAGCGCGGCGTCAGCTACGTCGTCAGCGGCAGCAGCGACCGGACGCGTCTCACCCAGGTTGCGCGCCTTGTTTATGATCAGTCCGAACGGACGGGCGGCTAGCGGCGAGACGCCGGAGATCGTGGCCCCCACGAGTACCGTTACAATTCCCGATACGATCTGAAGGGCTTGCTCGCAGGCTGCAGGAGATGAGCGAGGGGAAGCGGTGCCTGCGTCCTCCCGCGCAGGGGGACACGCCAAGGTCGGCGCCGCAATTCGGTCACCGGAAATCTGGAATCCGGCCACCGGCACGTCTCAATATAGCGCCAAATGTTCACGAAAAAATGAGGAGTGTTCGATCCGCCGATCGACACGGAAGCGGCCTCGATTGGGGTTTTGTACCGCGCTGGTCCCCCTTTCGAGGCCGCACTTTTTTCTCAGCTTTCCAGCTCGCACTTCAACTTCTAGCCGATATACATGCGAAATGCAACCTCAGGAGATGTTGCTGCGCGGATTGTAGGTATGGCGATCGCGCCACTTGGTCATCAGCGCCTCGAGCTCGGCGTCGTTGCCGTCGGGCAGCACGATCCGGGTGGTGACGAACAGATCGCCGGCCGAGCCATCGCTCTTGGGCAAGCCCTTGCCCTTGAGCCGGAAGGTCCGGCCGCTGGACGTGTTCTTCGGGATCGATAGCTCGACCGCGCTGCCGAGCGTCGGCGCCCTCACCTTGGCGCCCAGGACCGCCTCGTAAAGCGTGATCGGCAGATCGAGCCTGAGGTCGCTGCCCTCGACCTTGAAGAACGGATGCGGCGCGATCTGGATGGTGATCAGGAGATCACCCGGCCGGTGTCCGGGCGCGCTCTCGCCCTGCCCCTTCAGCCTAATCTGCTGGCCGGCGGTGACGCCGGCGGGGACCTTGACGTTGAGCTCCTTGCCCGACGGCAGCCGCACGCGCTTCTCGCCGCCCTTGACGGACTCCTCGAGCGAGACCGACATCGCAACCTTCAGATCGAGGTCGAGGCCGACACCGCCGGCGTCGAACTCGAACGGGCTGCCGCCGCCGCGCGCGCCGCGCTGGGCGCCGCCGAACATGCTGTTCAGAATGTCCTCGAAACCGCCGCCGCCGAAGCCGCCGCCCGGCCCGCCGCCACTGCGGAAGGTATAGTTCTCGAAGCCGCCCCCTGGACCGCCGCGCCCGGCGCCGCCACCAGGAAAGCCCTGGAAGCGCGGCTTGCCGTCAGCGTCGATCTCGCCGCGATCGAACTGCTTGCGCTTCTCCTCGTCGCCCAGGATCTCGTTGGCAGAACTGATCTCGGCAAACCTTGCCGATGCCTTCGGATCATCCTTGTTGCTGTCGGGATGGTGCTTCTTGGCGAGCTTGCGATAGGCGCTCTTGATGGCCGCAGCGCTGGCGCTTCGCGGCACCCCCAAGACCTCATAGGGGTCGCGCATCCGTCACGTCTCCTTACAGAAAGTCAGATACTAACCTATGGGCTCCCCGCCCGCTTTGCATTTCATCTGGGGAGTCCGTTGTATTTTTGCAACGGGTTTCAGACGATCCCAGCTAGCTTTGCTGCCAGGGCTTGAGCGTCTGGATGTCCCAGCGCCCCCGCTCGATCCGGCACGCCGACCCCTGCAGCCAGCGCTCGGTCTTGCCGTTGACGTAGCTCGCCAGGAAATCCCGGCAGGTACGGCCGTTGTCCGCGGTGTAGGACTTGGCGATCGGCGTCACCGAGCCGCGGGCGCCGGTCTGCGGATTCTGCCAGGGCTGGCTGGAATCCTTGGTCCCCTTGGTCAGCACGTCCGACGCAGCGTTGCGGGCAAAAGCGAGATCGGCTTCGGTCGGCTCGCGCTCGGGCGGCGGGCTGATCGCGCCGGTGACCTCCGCATCGTCCATCTTGGCAAAGGCCGTTTCAGGGTGCGACAGGCTGCAGCCGCTGCCGGACAAGCCGATTAGAATGAGTGTCAAAGCGGTGCCGGCATGACCGATCGCGGATAGGCCAAGCCGGACCGATGCCCTATATAGGGCCGGACCAGAATGGACTTGCACGCGCCTGGCCGCGGGTGAACGCAAAACTCGGACTCCCCATACACATGACCGACCCCACGAGCATCAAACACCAGACAACCTTAACATCCGGTACATCGGCCGATTTTACCCAGGCCGGCGAGCCGTTTGCGCTGTTTGCGGCGTGGTTTGCCGAAGCCGGCAAGAGCGAGCCCAACGATCCAAATGCGATGGCGCTGGCAACGGTCGACGACAGTGGGCTGCCTGACGTGCGCATGGTGCTGATGAAGGGCTATGACGCGGACGGCTTCGTCTTCTACAGCCACAAGGCCAGCCAGAAGGGCCGAGAGCTCGCCGCCAATCCGAAGGCCGCGCTGCTGTTTCACTGGAAGTCGCTGCGCCGCCAGGTCCGCATCCGCGGCCTCGTGACGCCGGTGACCGACGAAGAGGCCGACGCCTATTTCGCGACCCGGCCGAAGCAGGCGCAGCTCGGCGCCTGGGCCAGCAAGCAGTCGCAGCCGCTGGAAAGCCGCTTCGCGTTCGAGCAGGCGATCGCCAAGGTCGCCGCGCAATACATCATCGGCGACGTGCCGCGCCCGCCAGGATGGAGCGGCTGGCGCATCACGCCCGTCAGCATGGAGTTCTGGCACGACCGGCCATTCCGCCTGCACGACCGCATCGAATTCCGGCGCGAGGCTTCGGGCCAGCCCTGGACCAAAGTGCGGATGTATCCGTAGGGGGATCGCCGCGCGCGCTTGCGCCCGGCCTCTAGGCGTCCGACGCGCCAACGAAACGCCATCGCGCGCGTGAATCAGGCGCCGAACACACAACCATTGTGGTAAGTTGATCCGTCCGGGATCGTGAAAGACGCAATTCATGCCGACCTCTTCCAACCAGCCACGGCGCACGATGCTGCTGACCGGCGCCAGCCGCGGCATCGGCCATGCCACCGTGATCCGCTTCTCCTCTGCCGGCTGGCGCGTCCTCACCTGCTCACGGCACCCCTTTCCCGAAGAATGCCCGTGGGGCGCCGGCCCCGAGGACCATGTCCAGGTCGACCTGTCCGATCCCGAGGACACCGTGCGCGCGATCGCCGAGATCAAACAGCGGATCGACGGCGGCGAGCTGCACGCGCTGGTCAACAACGCCGCGATCTCGCCGAAGGGCGCCGGCGGCGCCCGGCTCGGCACCGTCGACACCGACCTCGACACCTGGAATCACGTCTTCCGCGTCAACTTCTTTGCGCCGATCATGATGGCGCGCGGCCTGATCAAGGAGCTGAAGGCGGCCAGGGGCTCCGTCGTCAACGTCACCTCGATCGCGGGCTCGCGCGTGCATCCCTTTGCCGGCGCGGCCTACGCGACCTCCAAGGCGGCGCTGGCCGCCTTGACCCGCGAGATGGCGTCGGATTTCGGCCGGGTCGGCGTCCGCGTCAACTCGATCGCCCCCGGCGAGATCGACACCTCGATCCTGTCGCCGGGCACCGAGAAGATCGTCCAGGAGCAGATCCCGATGCAGCGCCTCGGCACCCCCGACGAGGTTGCCAAGATCATCTATGTGCTGTGCTCGGAGACCAGCTCCTACGTGAACGGCGCCGAGATCCACATCAACGGCGGTCAGCACGTCTGAGGCAATCGACGCAGAGACGCTTGCCCGTCTTCGATTTGGTTCATAGCGGCGATTTGGTTCATAGCAGCTTGCCACGTTCGGCAAGTTCCGGATGACCGGACGAAGGCGCGATTAACGCCATCTCCGAAGATCGCTACGGAACCTACCGACCACCACAAACAAGACAGCGCTCCCGGAGGGAACGCTGTTCATGGGATGGGATCGGCGCACCGAATTTCCGATCATTGGCAGCGCGGGCGGCATTGCCTGAATACCGCCCAGTCGAGAACGGTCGTTCAGCCTTCGCACACCAAACCGCGCAGAATCTGCGCGGCGCGCCAGCGCAGGCGGTCGGACTCGACGTTGAGAGCGCTGGAGCAATCATCATCGCGCTCGTCGTCCTCGAGTTCGGCGCCGCAGTAGCGGCAGGTACGCGGCGACAACGCCACGACAATGTCGGCGCGGCTGCGCTGATAGCTGGCAAGATCGATCACGTTGTTCGATGCCATTATGCGTTTCTCAACCATTGCCGCCGCCTCTTGGATAAGGCGCGATGAACGCGCCCTCGAGCTCTGCCTTGCATGCCACGCGCCGAGGCGCTCGTTGTTTGTCATGCTGGTGCAGATTTATCGCAGAGAAGTTTCGATCAAACGTTCAGCGTTCCCATCAAATTTTACCTGAGGAATTGGGGCGGCTTTGCAGCGGCATTGCAGCCGGCCTAACAAGTATTTCCTATTATGTGTTGCATCTCACCGCTTGTGTCACCTTAAGTGCATAGCGACGGACAGCATGACGATCGATCAATGACATGTCTACGCCGCTGCTAACAACAGGGCGCGAATGAGGCATCGCCTGGAATGACGGCACAATGCCGCAGGCCTCGCGCAGATTCGTCCCTCTCGCGTAGAGCCTGGATTTTCAGGCCAGCGGCACTACAGCCACTTCTTCAATTTGAAGATGTAGTACGGCACGATCGCACAGATCAGCATCAGCACCAGCGCCATCGGATAGCCGTGCACCCATTCGAGCTCCGGCATCATCTTGAAGTTCATGCCGTAGATCGATGCGATCAAGGTCGGCGGCATCAGCACCACCGCCATCACCGAGAACAGCTTGATGATGTTGTTCTGCTCGAGGTTGACGACGCCTAACATCGCATCCAGCACGAAGGTGATCTTGCTCGCGAGGTAGGACGCGTGGTCGGTCAGCGAAGCGACGTCGCGCTGCATGGTCTTGAGCTGCTCACGCATGTCCTTCGACCACTTCACGCCTTCGACCACCGCAGACAGGAAGGTGACGAGGCGGCCGATCGACACCAGGCTCTCACGTACCTTCGAGGTCAGGTCGCCCTTGCGGCCGATCGCGATCAGGATCTGCGAATATTGCTTGGCATGGCCGTGACGCTCATTGTTAGGCTCGAAGATCTCGTGGCTGACCTGGTCGATATCAGCCCCGACCTTCTCGAGAATGTCGGCGCAGCGGTCGATTACCGCATCGAGCAACTCCATCAGCACCATCTCGCCGGTGATCCCGGGCGCACAGTTGCGGGCGAGCTTGGCCTCCACCACGGCGAACGGGCGCGGCTGGTCGTAGCGCACCGTCACGAGACGGTGGCCAGCCAGGATGAAGGTGACGGCCGTGGTCCTGGGCATATCGGAATCCGAGTGACACATCAGCGTGGCCGTCATGTAACGGGCTCCGTTCTCGATGTAGAGACGGCTGGAGATCTCGATCTCCTGCATGTCCTCGCGGGTCGGTACCGCAATCCCGGCCAGCTTTTCGACGGCCCGATCCTCGGCATTGCTCGGGTTGACCAGGTCGACCCACACCGCATTCTCGGGCAGAGCCGCGGGATCGGTGACCGCCATCTTCTTCAGCGCGGCTTCCGACGGGACGAACACCGAGAACATGGACAAACTCCGAATCGCGAAACGTGAATTTCGGGGACTTAGCGGTGGGATGCTGCTGCCTTGTGACGCAGCCTGCGGGCCCGGTCCATGGGCTTTTCTCGCCAATGCCCCGCAGCCGCTCGCGCAACGCCCAGCGGAGCATGAGCGTGCCATTCGGAGCACAGCTGTGGATGACTGCCCGCAACTTTGCGGCAGAAAAGCAACAATCGCGGCGCTGCAGCGTGACCTATGCGTGTAGCGGCTGGAATTGAGAACGATTTTGACGATAATGGGACATGTGGAATCGCGCTGCAGTGGCGCGGCCGTGTCATTGCAACGTCAGCTGTCGATTGGAATTGGTGACATGTCGCTGAAGGTGAAACTCGGACTCCTGGCCGCCGGCCTGATGCTGTCGGGCTGCATGCAGGCCACGACGTACGAGGCGACCAACACCCAGGCCTTCAAGCCGAAGGACAAGGAGCTTCTCGCGAAGATCCGCTACACCAACACGCCGGTGGCCGAGCCCTATCGGCGCGCAATCGTCGACTATCACCGCAAGGAAGCCCCGGGCTCCATCGTGGTCGATTCCGACAGCCACTACCTCTATTACGTGCTCGATGGCGGCAAGGCGATTCGCTACGGCATCACCGTCGGCGAAGAGGCCATGGCGTGGTCGGGCATCGCCAAGGTCGGGGCCATGACCGAATGGCCGGCCTGGCATCCGACCAAGAGCGAGATCGAGCGCCTGGGCGTCCCGACCTTCGTGGCGGCCGGTCCGGACAATCCGATGGGCTCGCGCGCGATGTACCTCTATGCCAACGGCAAGGACACGCTGTTCCGCATCCACGGCACCAACCAGCCGGAATATATCGGCGCCTCGATCTCCTCGGGCTGCATCCGCCTGACCAACGAGGATGCGATCGATCTCTATAACCGGGTGAAGGTCGGCACCATCGTCGTGGTGCTGGATCCGAAGAAGGGTGATTCGCCCTACAAGCCGCAGATGGCGCTGCAGGGCGGCGGCACCTACGCTGCGATGCAGTAAGCATCGCCTGCGGCGGACGAAATTCAAAAGCCGAGAAACGCGTTTAGCATCCTTCTTTGAGAGCGCCGGGCAACCGGCGCTCTTTTGTTTTGGGCGCTAGAGCGCGATGCCTCTTGGTTGAATCGACTTAACCGCAGGCTCGCTTCACCTCTCCCGCTTGCGGGGGAGGTCGGCGCGAAGCGCCGGGTGGGGGCTCTCTCCGCTCGGGCAGCCTCAATCGCGGCAACACCCCCACCCCAGCCCTCCCCCGCAAGCGGGAGAGGGAGCGCACCTTCGTTCGCAGCTAGCAACCAGACCTCATCTCATCACGCGCTAGAACAATCCACGGAACGGATCCCAGCTTCGGCGACTGTGATGGCGCTTCCGCGACGCCGGCTTCGAGGGCAAGGCTCGCTCCCCATTCTGGCTCGTCTGCGCGCGCTGGTCGCGCCCGGCTGCATCGCGGGTTTTGTCCGACACTGCGGATGGACCGCCTGCCGGCGGCTTGGCGGTCGAGGATCGCGCCTCTGGCGCAGCGGCTTCGACCTTTTGCTGCTCGGGCGCCGGCTTTGACGCCGTGCGCCGATTGCGGGCCGAATCAGCTGGTTTTTGCGCGGGAGAGCGCTCTTCCACGGCGGACCGTTCGGTCCCCTCGTCAGCTGACGGAGCGGTGCCGTCCGCTGCGGTAGACGTTCCGGCCTCCATCTCCGCCGAGACGCCGCGACTGGTGCCGTTGCGCTCGGCCGGGGTGCTCGCGGTCTTCCTGGAGCGTTCAGTGCCGGCCTGTTCGGTCTCGCGCGGCGGCGCATCGTCAGGCCGGGCGGCCGGCATCAAGGGCGCGACCTTCGGCAGCGGGTCGAGCACGTCCCATTGGCAGATCCGGTAGTTGTTCCGCCGCTCCATCAGGTCGAGATGGATGTGATCCTCGTGGTACCAGTCGGAGTCGGGGCCGAGCACGGTGGAGAAATGGGTGCACACCGCGTGCAGCACCGCCTCGCGCAAATCGCGCGGCTGGGTGCGGTCGGTGAGATCGATCATGCGGCCGTCGGCCAGCCTGAAGCCGTGGACGTCCAGCGCATTGGCACGGCCGTGCTCCGAAAGCTGCGCGCCGCTGACATTGTTGCGGCCGCGGCACTGATATGAATCGAAATTGTCGAGCGCGGTGACCGCGCTGCCGAGCCGTTCGGCCAGCGGCGCCACATCGTCGCGCACCCAATTGACGACCGCAGTCGCCATCGGACAACGCATGGTCGCCGCGGGCGTCAGCGCCACCCTGCGCTTGTCAGGCAGCACCACCGCCTCCAGCCGCACCAGATCCTCGCCGCCGCAGCCGCCAGGACCCTTGATCGGCGGAATCGACGGCGCGATCGCGACCTCTTCGGTCAGGGCCAGCCTGCAAGCCGAAGGCGGCGGCGGGGCTTTGGCATCCACCTTTGGACCGGTGCTGGCCTCGTCGCGCAGAGCGGCATCCTCGCCCTTGGCCGCCTCCCGCGCCGGCGCGTCGGCCGGCCGCGGCTGCGGAAGCGGCACCTTGGCAACGCCATCGGCCAGCTTCGCAGCGGGCTCAGAGGCCGCGGGCGGGCTGCGGTGCGCTGATTTCGCGGCCGCCGCCGGCGCCGCCATGAGCCAGCTCAATGCGATCGCCACGGCCACAGCGCTAACCATCACGCCCGGCGCGACGTCGTGGCCATCACAAGTCCATTTGCGTCGGGTGCGGCACGCGCTAAAATTGACCAAAGAGACCAAAAGACCCTCGCTGCAAGCGAATACCGGAGGAACGACCTGATGCTTGGTTTGATGCAAGACTGGCCCCTGCTTTGTCACCGGATCATCGAGCATGCGGCGACAATCCACGGCTCCCAGGAGGTCGTGACCCGCTCGGTCGAAGGCCCCATCGTTCGCACCACCTATCGGCAAATCCACGACCGCGCTCTCAAGGTCTCGCAGAAGCTGACGCGCGACGGCATCAAGCTGGGCGACCGCGTCGCCACCATCGCCTGGAATACCGGCCGCCATCTCGAGGTCTGGTACGGCATCATGGGAATCGGCGCGATCTGTCACACGGTCAATCCGCGCCTGTTTCCCGAGCAGATCGGCTGGATCATCAACCATGCCCAGGACCGCATCGTCATCACCGATCTGACGTTCGTGCCGATCCTCGAGAAGCTCGCCGACAAGCTGCCGAGCGTCGAGCGCTACATCGTGCTGACCGACGCCGCGCACATGCCGCAGACGACGCTCAAGAACGCCGTCGCCTACGAATCGTGGATCGGCGAGGCCGACGGCGATTTCGCCTGGGGGACCTTCGACGAGAACACCGCAGCCGCGATGTGCTACACGTCCGGCACCACGGGCGATCCGAAAGGTGTGCTGTATTCGCATCGGTCCAACGTGCTGCATGCGTTGATGGCCAATAGCCGGGATTCACTCGGTACGTCCGCAGCAGACACAATGCTTCCGGTGGTTCCGCTGTTCCATGCCAACAGCTGGGGCATTGCCTTCTCCGCTCCCTCGATGGGCACCAAGCTGGTGATGCCCGGCCCCAAGCTCGACGGCGCGTCCGTCTACGAGTTGCTCGACACCGAGAAGGTGACCTACACCGCCGGCGTGCCGACGGTGTGGCTGATGCTGCTGCAGCATATGCAGGCGCATAACCTCAAACTGCCGCATCTGAAGATGGTGGTGTGCGGCGGCTCGGCGATGCCGCGCTCGATGATCCAGGCCTTCCTCGACATGGGCATCGGCGTGCGTCACGCCTGGGGCATGACCGAGATGAGCCCGATCGGCACGCTCGCCACCCTGAAGCCGCCGTTCCTCGGCGCCGAGGGCGACACCAAGCTCGATGTGCTGCAGACGCAGGGCTTCCCCCCGTTCGGCGTTGAGATGAAGATCACCGACGATGCCGGCACCGAGCTGCCGTGGGACGGCAAGACCTTCGGCCGGCTCAAGGTGTCCGGACCCGCGGTGTCGAAGGCCTACTACAAGGTCGACAGCAACATCCTCGACGATGAAGGCTTCTTCGACACCGGCGACGTCGCCACCGTCGATGAACATGGCTACATGCGCATCACCGACCGCTCCAAGGACGTCATCAAGTCCGGCGGCGAATGGATCTCCTCGATCGACCTGGAGAATCTCGCGGTCGGCCATCCCGCCGTCGCCGAGGCTGCCGTCATCGGCGTCTATCATCCGAAATGGGATGAGCGCCCGCTGTTGATCGTGCAGTTGAAGCCCGGCCAGACGACGACGCGCGAGGACATCCTGAAATACATGGAAGGCAAGATCGCCAAATGGTGGATGCCCGATGACGTCGCCTTCGTCGACGGCATTCCGCACACGGCAACCGGCAAGATCCTGAAGACCGCGCTGCGCGACCAGTTCAAGAGCTATCGCTTCCCCAACGCCGCGGCCTGAGCAGGCCACCTCCAACGGCGCATCACTACGAGCGGCCTCTCCATCACCGGGGAGGCCGTTCTGCATTGCCGCCGGCATACAGCGTTGACGTGGCGCAAGGCTCGACGAGATCCAATCGCTACAATGCCGTGATGAACACGACAGGACCACGGACCGCGCGCACGACATGGCGCGACGTGCCGTCGACGGTGCTGACGCTCGGGCTGGTGTCGCTCCTGATGGACATCTCCTCGGAGCTGATCCACGCGCTGCTGCCGATCTTCCTCGCGACCGTGGTCGGCGCTTCTACGGTGACCATCGGCCTGATCGAAGGCGTGGCCGAGGCCACCGCGGCGGTGACGAAGGTGTTCTCCGGCGCTCTGTCGGACCGGATCGGCAAGCGCAAGCTTCTGGTCGGAATCGGCTATGGGCTGGCGGCACTGACCAAGCCGGTGTTTCCGCTCGCCAGCACGTCGTGGCAGATCCTCGCCGCGCGCTTCGTCGACCGCATCGGCAAGGGCATCCGCGAGGCGCCGCGCGACGCGCTGATCGCCGACGTGACGCCGGAAGGCATCCGCGGCGCGAGCTACGGCCTGCGCCAGGCGCTCGACACGGTCGGCGCCTTTGCCGGCCCCCTCCTCGCCGTGGCACTGATGGCGCTCTACGCCAACGACTTCCGCGCGGTGTTCTGGTGGTCGGCACTGCCGGCCGCGCTCGCCGTGCTGCTGATCCTGTTCGGCCTGCGCGAACCGGTGGAGACCGCGCCTGTGCCGCGCCGCGATTGGCCGATCCATGCGCGCGAGCTGCGCCGGCTGCCACGCGCCTATTGGATCGTGGTCGCCATCGGCGCGGTGTTCGCGCTGGCCCGCTTCAGCGAGGCGTTCCTGGTGCTCAAGGCGCAGGCCGACGGCCTTCCCCTATTCCTGATCCCGCTGGTCTACGTGCTGATGAACCTGGTCTATGCCGGCGTGGCCATGCCGGCCGGAATCCTTTCCGACCATATCGGCCGCAGCAACGTGCTGACCTGTGGCCTCGTCGTGCTGACAGCCGCCGACCTGACGCTGGCATTCCTGCCCGGCCTGATCGGCACCGCGATCGGCGTCGCGCTTTGGGGCCTCTATCTTGGACTGTCGCAGGGGCTGCTCTCGGCGATGGTCGCCGATACCGCCCTACCGGACTTGCGTGGCACCGCCTTCGGCCTTTTCAACCTCGTCACCGGCGGTGCGCTGCTCGTCGCAAGCCTGCTGGCGGGCTGGCTGTGGCACGCCTATGGGCCGCAGGCGACGTTCACGACCGGCGCAGCATTCTCCATCGCGACCGTCCTGTTGATGCTGACGGCCTTGCGTATCCGCCCCAGCGAAAGCACCTGAGACGGTGTCCGGATCATCCGCCCTCTCCGGACCAGACGCCTCTTGAATTTACCCCATCCGCGTGGTCTCACACGGATGACCCGGCCGCCCGGCGCAATGCAGGCAGCGGCCCAACCCGGCAGTTCCTGACACGATGGCACGCAGGTTTCACGCCCCCTATCTGTCGGAGCCGATCTCCAGCCTCGCGACCTGGACCCGCAATCTGGCGGTGTTCTCGGTCGTCGCCGTGCTGGTCTCGATCCTGATCCTGCGCTTCGATTTTCTGGAGATGAAGCCGGCGCTGGCGACGTTCTTCGGCGCGCTGGGGCTTGCCGCGCTGTCGATCCTGCTCGGACTTGCCGCCTTCGTCGCGATCTGGCGCAACGGCAGCCGCGGCATGAGCCGGATTCTGCTCGCCTTCATGATCGACGCCGTGGTGCTGGCCTATCCGGCCTACCTCGCGCTCCAGTACCGCAAGCTGCCGAAGATCTACGACATCACCACCGACCCGATCGATCCGCCGCGCTTCGAGGCTTTGGCGCCGCTCCGCAACGGCGACGGCACCAACACGGCCGTCTATGCCGGGCTGTATTCAGCCGAGCAGCAGCAGAAATTCTATCCGGACATCGAGCCGGTGCAGATCGAGCTGCCGCCCGATCGCGCCTACGCGATCGCCCTGAAGCTGGTCAACCGGCGCAAATGGTTCGTGGTCGACGAGCGCGCGCCGCAGCCGCCGCGCCGCGTCGGCCGCATCGAGGCCGTCGCACGCACACCGATCATGGGCTTCCGCGAGGACATCTCGATCCGCATCCAGCCCGACGGCGAGGATTCCCGCGTCGACGTCCGCTCCGCCTCGCGCTATTTCGAGTCCGATATCGGCAGCAACGCCGCGCGCGTGACCAAGCTGATCGAGGACCTGTCCAACGCCGGCGAGGCCGAGGCGCAGAAGCCGGTGAAGAAGGTCACGCCGCCGCCGGTGGCGGCGAAGGGGAATGCGAAGACGGTGAAGAAGTGAGCGGGGCGAATGGCGAATAGGGAGTAGCGAATAGGAAATGAAGTCTTCCCGGCTCGCACTCTTCCCCTACTCGCTATTCCCTACTCGCTATTCCCTATTCGCTATTCGCTACACCAGCCGATACGTCCCGCCGATCACCGGATCGCCCTCCGTTGCGACGATGCCGCGGGCGACGAGGTCTTCCAGATGGGCGAGAACGGAGTAGCCCGCCGCCGTGGTGAGCCGCGGGTCGATGCCGATGTAGATCGCGCGCACCATCGTCGGGATGTCAGCCTCGCCCTTGGCGAGACGATGCAGGATCGAGGCTTCGCGCGCTTGGCGGTGGCGCATCAGGAAGCGCGTGTAGCGTGGTCCCTCCGGAATTTCCGGGCCGTGGCCTGAGAAATACAACTCCTCAGGTCGCGCGGCGAGCCGCTCCAGCGAGGCCATGTAGTCGACCATCGCGCCGTCGGGCGGCGCCACGATCGAGGTCGCCCAACCCATCACGTGATCGCCGACGAAAGTGGTGCCGCGCTCGCCCCAGGCGAAGGCGAGATGGTTGGCGGTATGGCCGGGCGTCGCCACCGCTTCGAGCTGCCAGCCGTGCCCTTCGATCACGTCGCCGTCAGCAACGGTGACATCCGGCGCAAAGTCGCGGTCGACGCCGGATTCCGGATTGTGCTTCTCGCTCTCGTAGCGCGGCCGCGAGGCGCGATGCGGGCCCTCCGCATAGACGGTGGCGCCGGTCGCGGCCTTCAGCCGGCCGGTGTTCGGCGAGTGATCGCGATGGGTGTGCGTCACCAGAATGTGCGTTACCGTCTCGCCTCTGATGGCATCGAGCAGCGCCTGCGCATGGGCCTCGTTGTCCGGGCCGGGATCGATGATCGCGACGTTGCCGGTACCCACGATGTAGCTGACGGTGCCGGTGAAGGTGAAGGGGCTCGGATTGTTGCAGAGGACGCGGCGAATGCCCGGCCGAACCTCGTCGACGACGCCAGCAGGAAGCGGGAAGTTGCGGTTGAACGGGACGTCGTCATTGTCGGCCATGGCGTGCCTTCCTTCGCCTGGGGCACTTCGTCGGCCCCACTCTCCGCCCGTCATACCCCGCCAAGGCGGGGTATCCAGTACTCCGAGACGGCATTGAGTCTCGATAGGCCAGCGTTTACCAGATCGTCCGCTTTCGCGGACGATGACAGTGAGGGTGGCCGAGACACAAGTCTTAGAAGAACGCCTGGATGCCGGTAATGGCGCGGCCCAGGATCAGCGCATGAACGTCATGCGTGCCCTCGTAGGTGTTGACCGTCTCGAGGTTGGCAGCGTGGCGCATCACCTGATACTCGATCGAAATGCCGTTGCCGCCGTGCATGTCGCGTGCGACGCGGGCGATGTCGAGCGCCTTGCCGCAATTGTTGCGCTTGACGATCGAGATCATCTCCGGGGCCATCTTGCCCTCGTCCATCAGGCGGCCGACGCGCAAGCTCGCCTGCAGGCCAAGCGCGATCTCCGTCTCCATGTCGGCGAGCTTCTTCTGCACCAGCTGGGTGGCGGCGAGCGGCTTGCCGAACTGCTTGCGGTCCAGCGTGTACTGGCGGGCGCGGTGCATGCAGTCCTCGGCGGCGCCGAGCACGCCCCAGGAGATGCCGTAGCGGGCGCGGTTGAGACAGCCGAACGGCCCCTTCAGACCGGACACGTTGGGCAGCAGCGCGCTCTCCGGCACCACCACGCCGTCCATCACCACCTCGCCGGTGATCGAGGCGCGCAAGGAGAGCTTGCCGCCGATCTTCGGCGCCGACAGGCCCTTCATGCCCTTTTCGAGGATGAAGCCGCGGATCTGGTTGTCATGCGCGGCCGACTTGGCCCACACCACGAACACGTCGGCGATCGGCGCGTTCGAGATCCACATCTTGCTGCCGGTCAGGCGGTAGCCGTCGGCGACCTTCTCGGCGCGCGTCTTCATGCCGGCCGGATCGGAGCCGGCATCCGGCTCGGTGAGGCCGAAGCAGCCGACCCATTCGCCGCTGGCGAGCTTCGGCAGATACTTCTTGCGCTGGCTCTCGTCGCCATAGGCGTAGATCGGATACATCACCAGCGAGGACTGCACCGAGTTCATCGAGCGGTAGCCGGAATCGACCCGCTCGATCTCGCGCGCCACGAGGCCATAGGCGACGTAGCTCGCATTGGCGCAGCCATATTCCTCCGGCAAGGTGATGCCGATCAGGCCGAGCTCGCCCATCTCGTTGAATATCTCGCGGTCGGTTTTCTCTTCGAGATAGGCCTTGGTCACGCGCGGCAGCAGCTTGTCCTGGGCGTAGGCGCGCGCGGTGTCACGCACCATGCGCTCGTCCTCGGTCAGCTGATCGTCCAGCAGGAAGGGATCGTCCCACTGGAAGCTCGACTGGGCCGGCTTGTCCTTTGCCTGAGGGCGCGCGCTCATGAATGGTCCTTTCGCGTCTCGCTGCGCACGGGTCGCAGCAGTCTAGAGGTTAAATCCTGGAAGTTCAGCCTTCAAGCCGCTCGTTGGCGACGATCTCGATGCCGAAACCCGACAGGCCCTTGTAGTCATGCGCCGACGACGTCAGGTTCCGGATCGAGGTCACGCCGAGATCACGCAGGATCTGCGCACCGACGCCGACCTCGCGCCACTGACGATGGCGATCGGCCTCCGCGGTGTGCGGCTCTTCGACCGGCTCGACGGGAACGCCGGCCGCCCCGTCGCGCAGATAGATCAGCACGCCGCGACCGGCCTGCTTGAAGTGCTGCAGCACCGCCTGGATACGCTGCGGACCTGCGATCAGATCCTTCACGATGTTGGGCTTGTGCAGCCGCGTCAGCACGTTCTTGCCGTCGCCGATGCCGTTATAGACGAACGCGGCGTGGGTGATCGGATCGAACGGCGAGCGGTAGGCGAAGCCCTGCAGCGGCCCGATCGGGCTGTCGGTCGTGAAGGTCGACACCCGTTCGATCAGCTTCTCGCGCGCCTGCCGGTACGAGATCAGATCGGCGATGGTGACATGCTTGAGATTGTGGGCCGCGGCGAAACGAACGACCTGCTCGCCTTTCATCACCGTGCCGTCGTCGTTCATCAACTCGGAGATGACGCCGACCGGCGGGAGCCCCGCGAGCTTGCAGAGATCGACCGCCGCCTCGGTGTGGCCGGAGCGCAGCAGCACGCCGCCGTCACGCGCGATCAATGGGAAGATGTGGCCGGGGCGCGCGAAATCAGCGGCGCCGGCATTCGGGTTGGCGAGCGCACGACAGCAGGAAGCGCGCTCTTCGGCCGAGATGCCGGTGCCACCGTCCGGCTTGTAGTCGATCGAGACGGTGAAGGCCGTGGTGTGGTTGGAATCATTGTGCGCGACCATCGGGTCGAGCCGCAGCCGCCGCGCGTCGTCGGCCGTGATCGGCGCGCAGACGATGCCCGAGGTATGGCGAATGATGAACGCCATCTTGTCGGGCGTGCAGAGCGAGGCGGCGACGATGAGATCGCCCTCGCCCTCGCGGTCGTCGTCATCGGTCACGACGACCATCTCACCCTTGGCGAAGGCGTACAGAACTTCCTGGATCGAGTCGGCCATTGCAAGTCTCGCTGCTTTTCCGGGCTGCTTTAGCCGGGATCGCAGGCGCGCGCCAGAGCGGTGGAACCGCCGTTCGAAGGTCGCCTTCCCCCGGGAAAAGGACCTACCCTGCGAGGACAAGCGCCCCGGTATCTGTTTAAAGTCGCCTCAAATCGAGAACAAGGGAGCCGCGCCTCATGGCCGCATTCGATTTTGCACCCCTCCTCAGCCCCGGCCTGCCCGCACCGGCCGCGCGCTGGACGGGACTCGCAAAATACAGCTTCGTCGGTGGCAACAACGACGCCGATGCCGTGCCCGTGGAGGGCTTGCGCGCGGCCGCCGACGCCGTGCTCGCCCGCGAGGGACGCGCGCTGGCTACCTACGGCCTCGCGCATGGGCCTCAAGGTTACCGGCCGCTACGGGAATTCCTTGCCGCCAAGCTGACGCGGGACGCCGGCATGTCGGCGCGCGCCGACGACATCATGATCCTCTCGGGCTCGCTGCAGGGCCTCGACCTCGTCAACCAGGCGCTGCTCACGCGCGGCGACACCGTGCTGGTCGAGCAGGACAATTACCAGGGCACGCTGACGCGCCTGGCGCGACTGGGCGTCAAGGTCATCGGCATCCCGCTCGACCAGGACGGCATGCGAACGGATGCGCTGGCGACGGTGCTGGCCGATCTAAGGGATCGCGGCATCCGGCCGAAATACATCTATACCATTCCGACGGTGCAGAACCCGACCGGCACCATCATGCCGGAAAGCCGCCGGGCCGAGCTGCTATGGCTGTCGCGCGCCTATGGTGTGCCGGTGTTCGAGGACGACTGCTACGCCGACCTGATCTGGGATGGCAAACGGCCCCGCGCGATCCACGGCATGTCCGACCATGGCGGGGTGATCCATCTCGGGTCGTTCTCGAAGTCGGTCGCGCCCGCGTTGCGGGTCGGCTTCCTGGTCGCCCCCTGGGAGATCATGTCGGTGCTGCTGTCCCTCAAGACCGATGCCGGCTCGGGCGCGCTGGAACAGATGGTGCTTGCGGAATATTGCAGGCCGCATTTCGCGACCCACGTGCCGCAGCTGGTGCGGGGCCTGCGCGCCAAGCTGGACACCCTGATCGAGGCGCTCAACGCCGAGTTCGGCATCGCCGCCGAGTTCGAGGCGCCGAAGGGCGGAATCTTCCTCTGGCTCAAGCTGCCGGACCAGGTTGACGCGATGAAGCTGTCACAGGCCGCGCTCAAGCGCGGCGTGTCGATCAATCCGGGACCGGAATGGTCCACCGACGCCGCGCATGCGCGGAGCCGCCTGCGGCTGTGCTTCGCCAGCCCCTCGCATCAGGACATCCGCGAGGGCATCGCGGTGCTCGCCGACGTCTGCCGGGAGGAGTTCGGCGTGCCACTGCGCTCGTCCAATGTGGAGCGGACGCGCGCGATCGAGTGATCGCGCGCTGCTCATCGCACCGAAAATGGCGACTGGTAGGGCCGTCCGAACGGCACGCCATTGATCACCGTCTGCACCGGCTTGAGCTGCAGCTTGCCCTCGCGCTTGTTGCCGCGGGTATCGACGAAGCTGACGGGACCCTCGACCAGGTCCATGATTGCGACGTCGGCCGGCGCGCCGACCTGCAAGCTGCCGATCTTCGGCGCACGGTTGATGATCTTGGCCGGCGCCGAGGTCGCCATGCTCACCACCTGCTCCAGCGAGAGTCCCATCGCCATGAATTTCGCCATCACGTTGGGCAGGAACGGCATGCCCGGGCTATTGCCGGAGAACACGTGGATGTCGGAGGAGATGGTGTCCGGGCCGCAGCCGCCGGGGATCGCGACCTCGGCCACGGTGAAATCGAAGCTGCCGCCGCCATGGCCGACATCGAACAGCACGCCGCGCTGCTTGGCGGCGAGCGCCGCGGGCAGCAGCTTGCCGTCCTGGACGATGTTGGTGAAGGCGCCGCCCATGTTCGGCGCGCCGGAATAGGCATGGGTCAGGATGTCGCCGGGGCGCAGCAGGTCCAGGATCTGCGACATCAACTCACCGGTCTCGACGCCACCGATATGCACCATCATCCGCGCCGGCCAGCCGCACAACTCGCAGGCCTTGATGCCGCGCTTCAGCGGCTCGAGCCCATGCTTGAAGATCACGTTCTCCGACATCCGCACCTTGACGCCGAGCAGAAAGTCCGGGTTCTCGGCCAGCGCCATGGCGCAGGCATCCACCTGGGCGTTGTCGATGTTATAGAGCTCCGCGACCGGAAATGCCGACAGACCATTGTTGGCGATATGCACGAAGGCGTAGATGCGGGCGCGCGACTGGGCGGCGATGAAGCGGCGCAGCGCCGCCAGATTGTTCACCCCGGCATCGCCGGCCGAGACGACCGTCGTGGTGCCCTGGAATTGCACGAGCTCGTCCGGCGGAATCCCGATCGCCGAGCCATAGGGATAGACGTGGCTGTGGAGGTCGATGAGGCCCGGCATCACCAGCCGGCCGGCAGCGTCGATCGACCGCAGCGCACGCTCGACCGGAATGTCCGGTTCGAGGGCCTCGACCACGCCCCAGCGGATCCCGATGTCGCGCCGGCCGCGCAGGGCCTGGCTGGGATCGATGACGTCGCCGCCCTTGATGAGAAGGTCGAACTTGTCGGCCGGCCCCATCGCCGCGTGAGCCGGGCCCGACACCGCAGCCATGGCGGCCGCTCCGGAAGACAACAGGAAATGACGGCGCGACAGCGCGGACATGCTCGGCCTCCCCCACATCTTATTTGTAGTTGCCGATAGCATGCGCCTTGTCGGCGGCTCCGGCAAGACCCGCACCGGAAGATCGACGCTTCGGGCCTATCTCGCAGGTCCGACATTGCGCCGTTGACGCGGTGCATTAAGATGGACGGACGACATTCCTGCGAGACCCCATGACCTCGATCTCCCAACGCCTGCTCGCAATCCTCCTGCTCGCATCATCCTTTGCGCCGGCCGCCTCGGCGGACGATACGGCCGAGGTGGCACGTGCGTGGGGCCTGATCGGAACCTGGGCTGCTGATTGCAGTGCGCCTCCGGTCAGAGGCCGCGGCGCCATCATCTCCTACGAGATCTCGCCGGACGGCAGCCTGGTCTATCGCCGCGACCATGATCCCTCCGACGTCAATGAGGTCGCCACCGCGCGGATCGAACCCGACCAGACTCTAGTCCTCTCGATCGTCCTGTCGAGGGCGCGCCAGACGCGCGAGAATGGGATCATCAAGACGACGGACGGCGGCATCCGCTCGGTGTTCAATCGTGGCGAGGACGGCAGCTATACCATTCGCGAGGCGCGCTTCGTCGCCAACGGCAAGCCGACGCCAGCGCTCAGGAAGTGCGACTGACGCGGCAGGCTCGAGACGCAGCTCGCCCGCAAGCGTGAAGACCAAATCTGAACGTGTATTCAGCAACTTCGTGGAAGGTCCTGCGGAACGTTCTTTCACACTTCAAGTTGATCCCGCACTTTCATTCTGGAGGACAACATGAAGAAAATCGCTCTCGCGCTCGCTTCCCTTGCAGTCGTCGCTCTCGCGGCACCGTCGATCGCCAACGCCGAGACGGTGGTCATCAAGCGTGGTGGCCATCACTACCACCACGGCTGGGATCGCTCCCACGCCGAATACCGCATGCATCGTGAGTACCGGCCTCACCACTATGTCCGGCCGCTCCACCGCCATCATGACCGCACCGTGATCATCAAGCGCGACTGATCCGCGGACTTCGACGCAGCAATGGCCCCGCAAGGGGCCATTTTCTGTGGTCCATTCACCCCGGCCCGATGGCACGGTCGTCAGCGATCCCAGTCCGGCGCAAAGGCCGGATTGACGAAGCGCTTGTCCTTCGGGAGGGACGCGATGGTGGCACGATCCTCATCATCGAGTTGAAGCTTCGTCGCATCCCAGTTCGCCCGCTGACTTTCCGGGCGCGCTGCCTTGGGGATCGCCGCCACCCCATCCTGGTCCAACAGCCATTTCAGCGCGACCTGGGCGGCGCTGGCGCCATGCTTCCTGCCGATGGCCCCCAGCGTCTCGTCGGCGGCGGCGCGTCCCTGCGCCAGCGGGCAATAAGCCACCAGGGGAATTGACCGGCTCGCCATGTAAGCCATCAGCTTCGACTGATCGAGCATCACATGATACTCGACCTGGTTGCACGCCACTGGCGCCCGAATCTCCTCGACCGCCTGCTTCAGCAGCGCGACGGTGAAATTGGCGACGCCCACCGCGCGCGTGCGCCCCTCCTCCTTCAGCTTCAACAGTGTCTCCAGCGCAGCCGGCAGGTCCATTCCCTTGGCCGGCCAGTGGATGAGATAGAGGTCGACGAACTCCAGCCTGAGCTTCCTCAGACTCGTGTCGAATGCGCGACGGATCGCGTCCGGCGCGAGGTTCTCCGGCCAGACCTTGGTGGTGACGTGCAATTCGGCGCGCGGCAGATTTGTTGCCGCAAGTGCAGCACCGATCGCGTCCTCGTTGGCGTACATCTCAGCAGTATCGATGTGGCGGTACCCGAGCGCGAGCGCGCTCTCGACGGCCTCGCGGCAGACGGTGCCCTGCATGCGAAAGGTGCCGAGCCCGAGCTTGGGCAGACGAATACCCTGGGTGTCGATGGCGTTCATGAATTCTCCTGGAATCGCGCGAACCACTCGCCAGCGAACGCCGGCGGCAGCCTCGAAACATCAAGACCTTGGCGGGAAGTGCTCAGCTTGCCGTCGCTCCGCTTGCGAGTTCAAGCGAGCCGGCATCCACCTCAATCAAGATGTCGGGAGGTCGGTTCCGGCGTGCAGGCGCACGCCGAGCCTGTCTGCTCAGCGCCAGTTGCAGATGCCGCCGCTGCCGGGCCGGCACGGCCAGGTCTGGATGCGCGTATCCATCGCCTGCGCGTCCAGCGGATTGCCGCGCCGATGGACGAGCTTGGTGCGAGCGGCGCCGCGGGGCCGCTCGGCCGTCCTGGTGCCATGAGCGCGCCGGGTGGCGACGGCGCGCGGGATGCCGGAGCGCTCGTCCGGGTCGATCGCGGAACGGACGGCGACCGCAGGTCGATCTGATTTGGCTTCGATAGGCACAGGTTCGAAATGCGCCTCGGGGCCGAGCGGCTCCGGCGACAACACGGCCTTCGACAGATCAAGCTTGAGGAAGTCGCCCGGCCGATAGGCCCCCGCCACAGCATCGCTCGCCGTGAGCAACACGGCGCATGTAATCGTGCCGATAACAGCTCTCAACACCATCCCATCCTCCCGTTCCCCGCGTAACGCCACTTACGCGCCCCGCCGCGAGATCTCTGCACGCCGGCCGATGGCGAACTCGCAGCGCTGCCCGGCTGCAAGAGCCAGCTAAGAGCGCCTGACATCACGCCGCACATCATGTTCGGTGATCGACCGTTATCAGTTCGGAGAAAGCGCCCACCAACCGCCGGTCGTTCGACGCATCATAGCCAAAGTTCCGCGCTCGTCTCTGATGTAGGTCACGGCGCCGTCATTTCCAGGCCCAAAACTGCGAGTCACAGTTACCGCTGTGCACGCAAATGGGCGCTGCGAGCATTAGTCATAGCAATCCGTCGACCCGGATGCGGCATCGCAGCGTCTCTGCAGAGTCCGGGGCGATGTGCATGACGCCGGGCTTGGCCGCAAACTCGCCGTCGAAATCGAGCGGACTGGCGAAACCGCGCCACGGCTCGATGCACAGGAACGGCACGCCGCCGGGCTTCGACCAGATTCCAAGCTGACGAAAATGATCCCAAGTTAACTCAAGCGCCGGTCCTGTGGTTCCGACGAGGCGAACCGAACGGCTGGCCGGCTGATCGAGGATCACGGCATCGTCGTCGAACAGACGTTCGCTCAACGGGAGAACGCGCCCCTCGATCGGTGAGGGCTCCGGCCGCTCGCGCAGCAAACCGCCAGTCAGACGGCGGATCGGCGCCGGCTCCGGCTCTGCAAAAATTAGCCGGTAGCTCTCCTTCGGCTGGCCGGGGAGCAGCGGCCAGTTGAAGGCGGGATGGCATCCGAACGAGGCGGGCAGAACCTCCGCGCCGGGGTTGGCGATCTCGACCGCCACGTCCAGCGCATCAGCGGTGATCCGGTAGCTCACCGTGAGACGGAAGGCGAACGGATAGCGCGCCCGCGTCGTCTCGTCGTCGGTCAGCTGCAACACGCATGACTCGGCCCCGCGCTCCAGCCAAGTGAAGCGGAGGTCGCGGGCGAAGCCGTGCTGCGTCATCGGATAGGTTTGGCCGCGGTGGTGGAGCTGGTCATTCTTGAGTCGGCCGACGATCGGAAACAACCATGGCGCATGGCGCGGCCAGACGGCTCCGGCCTGCCAGAGCAACTCCAGGCCCCCGCCGGTCTTCAACGAGCACAGCTCGGCGCCATCAGCCTTGACCGCGGCAGTGATGCCGCCCGCGCTGATCGTATGAAGGTCGTCGCTCATTGCCGTCACCGACGTCGCAAAAGAATCGCACGAGGTGATGCCGGATTGCGGCAGCAACGTCCAGGGGTGCGGTTCATCACCAGCGCGTAGACCACCGCCACAAGCACAGGGCACGGGAATGTCGAACACAGGACCGAAGCCGCACTCATAGGGCCCGCGCTGTGTCTGAAGGGTAGGCAACCCGCGCCAAATCTTCGTGCAGGCCGCAGCTTGCCGGCCCTGATCATTCGTGTACGAATGACCGAAACCGGCTTGATGCTGCGCCGCGTGCAGGCGCAAACTGCCGCAAATTCTTTGCCAGGAGAGAAGGATATCCCGATGGCCCATGACGCGCCGCAAGCGACCGGTCCCAGCAAGCTGGTCATCCGCAACATCGGCCTGATGCTGTCCGGCGCACTGGAACGGCCCATCCTGGATGCCGACACGATCGTCGCCGAGAACGGCAAGATCACGGGAATCGGCCGCTTCAAGGACGTCGACACCGAAGGCGCGACGACCATCGTCGATGCTCATGGCACGACGGTGGCGCCGGGCCTGATCGACAGCCACGTCCATCCCGTCGCCGGCGACTGGACGCCGCGGCAGAACCAGACCAACTGGATCGACTCCTATCTGCATGGCGGCGTCACTACGATGATCTCCGCCGGCGAGGTGCACATGCCCGGCCGTCCGCGCGACGTCGTCGGCCTGAAGGCGATGGCGATCTTCGCGCAGCGCGCGTTCTGGACCCTGCGGCCCGGCGGCGTGAAGGTGCATGCCGGCGCGCCCGTGATCGAATGCGAGATGGTCGAGGACGACTTCAAGGAGCTCGCCGCGGCTGGCGTCAAGCTGCTCGGCGAGGTCGGTCTCGGCGGCGTCAAGGATGGCCCCACCGCACGCAAGATGGTCGGCTGGGCACGCAAATACGGCATCCAGAGCACCATCCACACCGGCGGTCCGTCGATCCCCGGCTCGGGCCTGATCGACAAGGACGTGGTGCTGGAGGCCGGCACCGACGTCATCGGGCACATCAATGGCGGCCACACCGCCCTGCCCGACGACCAGATCCGCTGCATCTGCGAGGGCTGCAAGGCCGGGCTCGAGCTCGTGCACAACGGCAACGAGCGTTCGGCGCTGTTCACCCTGCGCACCGCGCGCGAGATGAACGAGCTCAACCGCGTGATCCTCGGCACCGACGCGCCGGCCGGCTCCGGCGTGCAGCCGCTCGGCATCCTGCGCATGGTGTCGCTGCTGTCCTCGCTCGGCGACGTGCCGGCCGAGATCGCGTTCTGCTTCGCCACCGGCAACACCGCGCGGATGCGCGAGCTCGACTGCGGCCTGATCGAAATCGGCCGCTCCGCCGATTTCGTCATCATGGACAAGGCGCAGCACTCGCCGGCCAAGACGCTGCTCGACAGCGTCCAGCTCGGTGACCTCCCGGGCATCGGCATGACCATCATCGACGGCATCGTCCGCACCCAGCGCAGCCGCAACACGCCGCCGGCGACGAAGATCCCGGAGATCGTGGCGAAATAGGATCGACCGGCTTTCTCCGCCGTCATTGCGAGCGCAGCGAAGCAATCCAGGGCCGCATGTGAAGCTCTGGATTGCTTCGGCGCAAGGGCGCCTCGCAATGACGCCGTGAGTTTGATGAAGATTGCGTAGCAAGGTTGGGCAAAGGCGCGCGCGACGCGCCAGCGCCGTGTGCGACGCACCCAGCGTCTTCGTCGCAGCATAGATGGTGGGCACGACGTATTCGCTACGCGAATGCGTCTTTGCCTACCCTACACGACCTGCGCTCGTGGCGACTACCGCAGCCTGTTCAACAGCGACAGCAGCGTCTCGCGTTCCTTCGCATCGAGCGGCGCCAGTGTCTCCTTGGAGATCGCCAGCGCGAGCGGTGCGGTCTTCTCCGCGAGCTGCTGGCCGGCGCGGGTCAGGCTGACTAACAGCCTGCGACCATCCTGCGGGTCCGGGCTGGTTTCAGTGAGACCGCGCGCCGTCAGCCGATCGATCACGCCCTTGATGGTCGCGACATCCATCGCCGTGAACCGTCCGAGCTGGTTCTGAGAGCACGGTCCGGTCTCGACCAGCTTCGACAGCGCCGCCCATTGCGTCGGCGTCAGGTTGCTGCCGATGTCGCGCGCGAAGATCATGGTGTGGCGCTGCCACACCTGCCGCAGGATGAAGCCGATCTGGTCGTCCAGCACATAGGCCGTGCGGGCCGGCTTTGGCGCAGCCTTCGCGGCTTGCCTGGCCTGTGGCTTCGGCGTCGTCTTGGTCGCCGCTTTTGTCGACCGCTTCAGCGGGGCGCTCTTGGCCATATCTTTCCTCGCCTCAGATCGACAGATGCGCGTCGCGGATGTCGGGCCGCGCGTCGAGCTCGGCCATGGTGCCGGAGAAGCAGATGCGACCGCGCTCGATGATGTAGGCGCGGTCAGAGATCAGCTTCGCGAAATGCAGGTTCTGCTCGGAGACGACCAGCGAGACGCCTTCCTTCTTCATGGTCAGGATCGCATCGACCATCTGCTCCACGATCTTCGGCGACAAGCCTTCCGAGGGCTCATCGAGCAGGACCAGCGACGGATTGCCCATCAGCGTGCGGGCGATGGTCAGCATCTGCTGCTCACCACCGCTCATGCGGCCGCCCGGGCGACTCTTCATCTCGCCGAGATTTGGAAACAGCTGATACAACTTCTCGCGGGTCCATTGCGGGGCATTGGGCCGCGGCTTCTGGCGCCCGACCTCGAGATTCTCCTCCACCGTCAGCTCGGTGAAGATTCTGCGCTCTTCCGGAACATAGCCGAGGCCGGCACGGACGATCTCATGGGTCGGCGCGGACGAGATGTCCTTGCCCTCGAACATGATCTGGCCCTCGCGCAGCTCGACCAGGCCGACGATCGAGCGGAAGGTCGTCGATTTGCCGGCGCCGTTGCGCCCGAGCAGCGCCACCACCTCGCCCTCGCCGACCTCGAGGCCGATGTCAAACAGGATATGCGCAGGACCGTAGTGGCTGTTGAGATTGGCGACGGACAGCTTCATGCCGGAGCTCCCTCGCGATGATCCGCATCATACAGCAGGCCTTCGCCGAGATAGATCGCCTGCACCTCGCGATTGGCCCGCACCTCGGCTGGCGATCCCTCGGCAATGAGACTGCCACGATTGAGCACGAGAATGCGGTCCGCATGCTCGAACACCACGTCCATGTCGTGCTCCGTGAAAAGGACGCCGATCGACTGCTCACGCGCGATTCCGGCGGTCAGCCGCATCAACTCGACGCGCTCGCGCGGCGCCATGCCGGCGGTCGGCTCGTCCATGAGCAGCAGCTTCGGCTGGTTGGCGAGCGCGATCGCGAGCTCCAGCCGCTTGAGGTCGCCATAGGCGAGCTCGCCGCAGGGACGCTCGGCATAGCCGGCCATGCCGACGAGATCGAGCAGGCGATCTGCTTCGTCGCGCTCGATGGCAAGCATCGGGCTCCAGAAATCGAACAGGCGGCGATGATGCGAGACCAGCGCGACCTGGATGTTCTCACGCACCGTCATGGTCGGATAGGTCGCGGTGATCTGGAAGGTCCGCCCGACTCCGAGCCGCCAGACCTCGCGCGGCTTGCGCCCCGTGGTCTCCTGCCCCATCACGGTGATGCGGCCGCTGTCCGGCACGTTCTGGCCGTTGAGCATGTCGAAGCAGGTGCTCTTGCCGGCGCCGTTCGGACCGATCAGCGCGAGGATCTCGCCGGCCTGCAGCGTGAACGACACGTTACGGACGGCGTGAATGCCGCCATAGGATTTAGACAGGCCTTCGACCGAGAGCAGCGACACGCCGAGACTCATTGTGCGCCCTCCATCTTGGCCGACAGCGAAGCCCCCTTGGGGGCCGCTGCGCGGCGCCGATGCATGACGGTTTCGACCACGCCCACGATGCCTTTCGGGAACACCACCACGATCAGCACGATGAAGATGCCGAGCACGAGCTTCGACCAGTCGGTCTGGCTGACCAGCCAGATGTTGAGCGCCTTGTAGACGATGGCGCCGAAGATCGCGCCGGGCACCGTCTCGACGCCGCCCAGCAGCACCATGACCAGGGCATCGACCGACAGCGAGATGCCCATGTTGTCCGGAAAGACGCTGCCCTTGAGATAGGCGAACAGCGCACCGCCGAGGCCGGCCGTCGTGCCGGCGATGATGAACGCCGTCCACTGGATGCGCTTGCCGTTGATGCCGATCGACTCGCTGCGCAGCGGAGAGTCGCGCATTCCGCGCAAGGCGTAGCCGAACGGCGAGAAGGTGATCAGACGCAGCACGCTGACGACGAACGCGGAGACGCCGAGCGCGAGCCAGTAGAAGTGCGACGGCGACGCGGCCCATTTCTCCGGCCAGAGCCCGAGAATGCCGTTGTCGCCGCCGGTCACCGCAACCCACTGGAACGCGATCGACCACACGATCTGTGCGAATGCGAGCGTCAGCATCGCGAAATACACGCCCGAAAGCTGGACGGCGAAGGCGCCGAACACGGCCGCACCAAGCGCGCCGAGCAGCGGCCCCAGCAAGAGGCAGGCGATCATCGGCAGCCCCGCCATCTTCGCGAGGAAGGCGACGCCGTAAGCGCCGAGGCCGAAATAGGCGGCGTGACCGAACGAGGCGAGGCCGCCGACCGCCATCAGGAAATGCAGCGACGCCGCGAAGATCACGAAGATCGCGATCTCGGCGCCGACGGTCAGCGCGTAGTTGCCGGCGATGAAGGGCAGCATCGCCGCCAGCGCCAGCGCGACGAGAGACGCCAGCCGCTCGACCGAGCTCAGCGGACGCCAGGGAATGACGGTGAGACCGGGCGTGCGCCGCGCCGGCGCCTCCTTCTTGCCAAACAGGCCCCAAGGCCGCACGACCAGCACGACGGCCATCACCAGGAACACGAGGATCAGCGAGATCGTGGGGAAGATGAGAATGCCGAAGGCATTGAGCTCCGAGACCAGAACCGCGGCAACGAAGGCGCCGAGGATGCTGCCGAGGCCGCCGATCACGACGACCACGAACACCTCGACGATGATGCGCAGATCCATCGCGTGATGGACCGCGTCGCGCGGGATCTGCAGCGCGCCGCCGAGCGCGGCGAGGAAGACGCCGACCGCGAACACCGAGGTGAACAGCCACTTCTGATTGACCCCGAGCGCTGCGACCATGTCGCGGTCCTGCGTCGCCGCGCGCACCAGGATGCCCCAGCGAGTGCGCTGGAACAGCAACCAGAGCACACCGAGCACGATCGGACCGAGCGCGATCAGGAACAGGTCGTAGCTCGGGATGTTCTGACCGAAGAAATCGACCGCACCTTTCAATCCCGGCGCGCGGCGGCCGACCAGATCATCCGGTCCCCAGATCAGCACGACGAGATCCTCGACCATCAGGGTCAAGCCGAAGGTCGCGAGCAACTGGAACAGCTCCGGCGCGTGATAGATCCGGCGCAGCAGCACGATCTCGACGAGCACGCCGATGGCCGCGACCACGAGCGCCGCCACGATGATGCCGCCCCAGAAGCCGAGCGGACCGGACAGCCGCTCGGTGAGCGAAAAGGCCACATAGGCGCCGAGCATGTAGAACGCGCCATGGGCGAAATTCACGATGCGGGTGACGCCGAAGATGATCGACAGTCCCGACGCCACCAGAAACAGCGAGGCTGCACTGGCAAGGCCGGTCAGGAACTGGACGAAGTAGAAGGCCATGGGCGGTCCGCGTGAGGAGATCGTCGAATCGATGAGCCGCATTTGCGCTCGGGCGCTCCTTCAGAGAGCTGACGAGCAAGCGTGGGGTGAGGGATCTCGGCCCGAACCTGTAGATCAGGCGTCGTATTCCCTCACCCCGCCCGCTCTCCCCCTGCGGGAGAGGGAGAAGCAGGATCGTGTGGATCAGTCCTTCGGCCGGAGCTTGCCGACTTCCGCGTCACCAGGCAGATAGTCCGAGCCCTTGCGGTAGACGGTGTCGACCATGATGCCCTTGCCGTCCTTCAGCGCGGTCTTGCCGACGTAAGCGCCGAGCGTCGACTGGTGGTCGATCTTACGGAACGTGATTTCACCGAAGGGCGACGGCACGGACAGTCCCTCGGCCGCGGCGATCAGCTTGTCGGTATCGGTCGAGCCGGCCTTGGCGAGAATGGCGGCTGCCGACTTGATGGTCTGGTAGCCGACGATCGAGCCGAGCCGCGGATAGTCGTTGTACTTGGCCTGATACGCCTTCAGGAACGCGTCGTGCTCGGGCGTCTTGATCGAGTACCAGGGATAGCCGGTGACGATCCAGCCCTCGGGCGTCTCCTCCTTGAGCGGATCGAGATATTCCGGCTCGCCGGTCAGGAAGCTGACGACCTTGCGGTCCTTGAACAGGCCGCGGGTGTTGCCTTCGCGGACCAGCTTCACGAGATCGGCGCCGAAGGTGACGTTGAGGATCGCCTCCGGATTGGCGGCGGCGACGGCCTGCACCACCGGACCGGCGTCGATCTTGCCCTGCGGCGGCCACTGCTCGTCCACCCACTGGATGTCGGGCCGTTTCTCCGACAAGAGCTTCTTGAACACCGCGACGGCCGACTGGCCATATTCATAGTTCGGCGCAATGGTGGCCCAGCGCTTGGCGGGAAGCTTGGCGGCCTCCTCCACCAGCATCGCCGCCTGCATGTAGTTCGACGGACGCAGGCGGAAGGTGTATTTGTTGCCCTTCGCCCAGGTGATGGCGTCGGTCAGCGGCTCGGCCGCCAGGAAGAACACCTTCTTCTGGTTGGCGAAGTCGCTGACGGCGAGGCCAATGTTCGACAGGAACGTACCGGCGAGCATCGCGACGTTCTCGCTCGAGACCAGTTCGTTGGCTGCGGTCTGCGCATCGGCCGGCTTGCCGCTGTCGTCCTTGGAGACGACGACGAGCTTCTTGCCGTAGATGCCGCCGGCTGCATTGACCTCCTCGACCGCAAGCTGCCAGCCCTTGCGATAAGGCTCGGTGAACGCCGGCAGCAGCGAATAGCTGTTGATCTCGCCGATCTTGATGACGTCCTCGGCGCGCGCCGCGCTCGTCAGTCCCGCGACGGCAAGGCCCAGGCCTGCCGCAAGCATCGTTCTCCGTCGCATCCCTTCAGCCTCCATGTTGAGTCGAATTACCGTAGACCGTCCTCGCCCTTGATCTCGGCGACCGTGAGCCCGCCGACGCGCGGCAGCGGACGGCCGCTGTCGGTGACCGCGAGCGCGACCATGATCTCATTGGCGCGTGGCGCGTCGTTGATCTGCACCTCCATGCCGTCGAAATGACTGCGCACGAAGGCCGCATCTTTGTGGCCGAGCGGAATGTCGAGCGTGCAGCCAACGCCGCCGCGCTTCTTCGACGAGGGGATCAGCGCCGCGCCCTTGCCGAGCACCTTGCGCACCGGCGCCCCCATCTTCGGATGCAGGATCGCGGCCGCATGCTCCAGCTCGCCATCGCTGCCGACGGCCGCCGCCTTGCCATAGCTGTGCGCGGCCGGACCCTCGATGCCGAGCGCGGCGACCGCGCGCTTGGCCAGCATCTCGCCGAGCTCCTCGCCGATCGCGATCAGCGGCGACAGGTCCTCGACATAGCGGCCGGCAAACGGATTCTCGATCACCGCCACTGCCGCAGCCCGCCGCGTCGGCGGCGAGACGGACCGGCCCATCTCCTGATGGACTTCCTCGACCACGGTCACGATCTTCCTGATGACGGCGCTCATCGTCGACCCTTCGTATTCTTGCACATCATGCATCAAACCTCACGCCGCCGCCGCCCGCAACTGCGGCCGACGAACGATCTCGACCGCGCGCGGGCCGACAACGCGAATGTTGCCGCGGAGCTGCAGAACAGCGCCTTCGATCAGACCAGCCGACAGCAGCGACTGCCCACGATGCTCGCCCGCGGCCAGCGCTTCGGCAACCTCGACATCACGGAGCTCTCCGACCTCGCATGTGACGAGGCGGTCACCGAGATCGCTCTCCGGTTGCAGCTCGCACGCAGGTCGGCGAAGCACGGCCGGATGACCCGGAAGGTCGACCGCGTTGCCGATCACCGTCGCAGCCGCATCGGCCTGCGCCGCGCTACGCGCGAGCACCGTCACCGCATCGGCAATGCCCAGCGAGAAGCTGCGACCGTGGCGGCCCGATGTGGCGACACCGCCGATCGCGTCGGCAGCACGAAGCGTCATCCTCCGCATCACGCCCGCGCCGTCGGGACGGTCCATCAGCCCGACGCTGAACGTGGCGGCATCCCGCAGATGGAGTGCGATGTCACCGCCATTGTTGACATAAGCCCGCGTCAGCTTCGCCGCGCCGCGCATTGCGCCGAGAATCTCCTCGGCGACACTACCCGCGACAGCCGCCATCGGCGTGATGAACATCTCGCGCGCAAACGGCACCACGGCGGCATGCATCCGCTGCGCGACGACGCCCTTCAACGGGCAGCGATCCTGATCGGCCCCTCTGCGCAGCACGGACAGTTCCACACACAGCTCGTCGAGCAGCCCCGTAAAACGCTCGGCCGCCGCACGATAGGCCGCACCAATATCGCCATCGGCCGCATCTGCGCCGATGATCAGATCGATCGGGCCGTCCTGCAGATGCAGCCGCCGGTCGGGCAACAAGGCGATCTGTGGCCGCCGGCTCATGCGCCCGGCCTCGGCCACGGCAGTTGGCGGATGTCCTTGCTGACATCCTTCAGCGAAGCGAGCGGCTGGACGTAGTCCATGTGCCCGCCGAGCGCCGCATAATCCGATAGCCTCAGCGTGAACTCGATCGGCGCGACGATCGCAGGCGTCGGCACATAGCCGAAGGCGCCGGCCGGCATCTGGGTCACGTCGACCATATAGGTGATGCCGCCGCCCGGCCAGACATAGACCGGCGCACCGCCGCTCGTCACCCGCGTCAGCGTATCCTTGACCGAACGCGTCAGCCGCACCGGATTGTCGGTGACGCCAGCGCGCAGCGAGCCGCCGGCACCGGCCATGAACAGCACGGTGCACAGCGCCGGCTCGCAGTTCTCCTGGATGCGCTCGACCGAGAACCGCAGCTCCGGCGGCATCTCGCGCTGCACCGGCCTGAGCGTCTCGTCGAGCACGTAGTATCCGGCATGCTCGCCCGTCGTGGACACCATCAGCAGCGTCGTTCCCGGCTTCGCCGTCTTCGGATCGAACGGCCCGAGGATCGACAGCGGATCGGAGATGTCGGTGCCGCCCCAGCCGGTTCCGGGCTGCGCCACCTGGAAGTAGCGGCCCGGCGTCGAGCGGCGTCCCTTCATCTTGATGCCGGTCGCAGGAATGTCGAGCAGCTTGCCGGCCTGGTGCTCCGAAAGAACGCCGGTGATGTGATCATCAACCACGACGACCTCGTCGACCTTGCCCTGCCATTGCTTGGCGAACATGCCGATCGTGGCCGAGCCGCAGCCGACGCGCATGCGCTCTTCCTTGACGCCGTTGACGATCGGGGGCTGCCCCGCCTGCACGATCACGCTGGAGCCCCCGTCGACCACGAGTTCCACGGCTTTGCGGTTGCTGAGGTCCATCAGCGCGTCACAGGTGACACGCCCCTCCTTCTTGGAGCCGCCGGTGAGATGATGCACGCCGCCGAGCGACAGCATCTGCGAGCCGTATTCGCTGGTCGTGACGTGACCGACCGCCTCGCCGTCGACGCGCACCGTCGCCGCTTCCGGTCCGAGATAGCGGTCGGTGTCGATCTTCACCTTGACGCCGCAATAGCTGAAGATGCCCTCGGTCACGACCGTGACCATGTCGACGCCATCGACCACCGACGACACAATGAACGGCGCCGGCTTGTAGTCCGGATAGGTGGTGCCGGCGCCGATCGCGGTAACGAACAGCTCGGGCTGATGCACGATCTTGCCGTCCCAGTCGCCGCTCGCCTGGAACGGCACCAGCTTGCCGCCATGCGACACCGTGCGCTCCAGCAGGATATGCGGATCGACGCGCACCAGCACACCGTCCTGATTGGCATAACGGTCGCAGGCACCTGCCGCGCCCGGCTTGATGTAGCACATCACCGGACAGGCATCGCAGCGGATCTTGTCCGCGGCACCGTCGCTCGCCGTTTCGGTCACCATGCAGAGAAGCCTATCTTGAAGCGGAGCTGGCGGCAAACGTCCACACGCCGCGGCAATTCGTTCGTATACGAATGATGTCGCGCCCCTCCGCCGGCTGTCAAGCGCCACCGCGAACGAAAAGCACGATTGCCGGATAAACGATCAGTTTGCCCTGCACAATGACGACAAATCGTGCATACGCTGCAGCGCAAAACGTGGCACTTGCATGTTAGTACACAAACGATACGCTCGGAGCGATCGCCATCGCATCCTCGTTAACGATAGCATAGCGGACGACAGAAGGGCATGACGCCAGCAACGATTCGGCTGACCGTGAACGGACGGGCGCACGACGTCGCCGCCGCGCCCGGCACGCCCCTGCTTCATGTGCTGCGCAACGACCTCGCCCTGAACGGTCCGAAATACGGCTGCGGCCTGGGTGAATGCGGCGCCTGCACCGTGCTGATCGACGGCCGCGCCGCCCGCTCCTGCGTCATTCCGGTGGAAGGCTGCATCGGCCGCGATGTCACCACGCTGGAAGGGCTGGGCTCGCGCGAGGCGCCCGATCCGGTGCAGCAGGCCTTCATCGCTGAGCAGGCCGCGCAATGCGGCTATTGTCTCAACGGCATGATCATGACGACCAAGGCGCTGCTGGCGATCAAGCCCGATCCGTCACGCGACGAGATCAAGCAGGCGCTGCGCTACAATCTCTGCCGCTGCGGCGCCCATGTCGAGATCCTCCGCGCGGCGATGCGGGCGGCCGGCCACACGCTCGAGGCGCTGGACTGATGAACGATCGCCTCACCAAGGACGAAGACATGCCTCGCGGCCGGCTGGTCGTCGAGCGTCCCATGGCCGGCAACAATGGCCGGTTCGAAACCTTCATCCGGATCACGGCGGCAGGCGAGGTCTCGGCCTTCAACGGCCATGTCGATCTCGGCACCGGCATCCGCACCGCGCTGGGACAGATCGTTGCAGAAGAGCTCGACGTCTCCTTCGCCCGCGTCGTGGTCGTGCTCGGTCACACCGCGGTCGTGCCGAACCAGGGCGCGACCATCGCCAGCGAGACAATTCAGATCACCGCCGTGCCCCTGCGCAAGGCGGCGGCGCAGGCGCGCGCCTTCCTCTTGGCGCGAGCGGCCGCGCAGCTCGGCCTCGACGTTCAGGATTTGACGGTCGAGGACGGGCTGATCCGCGGGCCCAACAACCGCGTCCTCAGCTATGGCGAACTGATCGGCGATGAGACGATCAGCCTCGCGCTCGCCGACGATATCATCGTCAAGTCGATGAACGACTATCAGGTCGTCGGCCGCTCGGTGCCGCGCGTCGATCTGCCGGCGAAGGCGACCGGCGAGCTCACCTACGTACATGACGTGCGCGTGCCCGGCATGCTGCACGGCCGCGTCGTGCGCCCACCCTATGCCGGCGTCGATGCCGGACCGTTCATCGGCACCAGCCTGCTTGACGTCGACAGAGACTCGGTGCGCGGTGTCCCGGGCCTGATCGACGTCGTCGTCATCGGCGACTTCATCGGCGTCGTCGCCGAGCGCGAGGAGAACGCGATCCTGGCCGCCGAGCGCCTCGAGGTGAATTGGAAGCCGGTGCCGGCCTTGCGCGATCTCGACGATGTCGAAAACGCGCTGCGGGCCAATCCGTCCGAGCCGCGACGGCTGCTCGACAAGGGCAATGTCGATGACGCCATCGCCGGCGCCGCCAAGCAGATGCGGCGGACTTATCTCTGGCCTTATCAGATGCACGGCTCGATCGGTCCGTCCTGCGCTGTAGCCGACTATCGCGACGGGCAGATCCGCATTTATTCCGGCACGCAGAATCCGCACATCCTGCGCGGCGATCTCGCCAGGCTGATCGACTGTCCAGAGGATCACATCGAGCTGGTCCGGCTGGAGGCCGCCGGCTGCTATGGCCGCAACTGCGCCGACGATGTCACGGCCGATGCGCTGCTGCTGTCGCGTGCGGTCGGCCGCCCGGTGCGCGTGCAGCTGACGCGCGAGCAGGAGCATCTGTGGGAGCCCAAAGGCACCGCGCAGCTGATGGACGTCAATGGCGGCCTCAATGCCGACGGTTCGGTTGCGGCCTATGAATTCGCCACGCGCTATCCCTCGAACGGCGCGCCGACGCTGGCCTTGCTGCTCACCGGCCGCATCGCGCCGGAGCCCGCCGTGTTCGAGATGGGCGACCGCACCGCGATTCCGCCTTATGATTACGACCATATGCGCATCACAGCGCATGACATGCCGCCGATCGTGCGCGCCTCCTGGATCCGCGGCGTCTCGGCCCTGCCCAACACCTTCGCCCACGAGTCCTACATCGACGAGCTCGCCGCCGAGGCCGGCGTCGACCCGATCGAATACCGGCTGCGCTATCTGAAGGACGAGCGCGCGCGTGATCTCGTGAACGCCGTGGCCGAACGCGCCGGCTGGACGCCGCGCCCCGTGCGGGAAGAGAAGACGCCCGAGAACGGCGTCGTCCATGGCCGCGGCTTCGCCTACGCGCTCTACGTCCACAGCAAGTTTCCCGGCTACGGTGCGGCATGGTCGGCCTGGATCGCCGATGTCGCCGTGAATACGACGACCGGCGACGTCAGCGTCACGCGGGTGATCGCAGGCCAGGACTCCGGCCTGATGATCAATCCGGACGGGGTACGCCACCAGATCGAAGGCAACGTCATCCAATCCACCAGCCGGGCGCTGATGGAGGAGATTCCCTTCACGCGCGGCAAGGTCGCGGCGCGGGAATGGGGCGCCTATCCGATCATCACCTTCCCCGACGTGCCTGAGATCGACGTGCTGATGCTGCCGCGACCGGATCAGCCGCCGCTCGGCGTCGGCGAGTCAGCGTCCGTGCCAAGCGCCGCCGCGATCGCCAATGCGATCTACGACGCCACCGGCGTCCGCTTCCGCGAGCCGCCATTCACGCCGGAGCGCATCCTGAAAGGACTGCGCGGCGAACGGGTGGAGACGCCGGCGCCGCAGTCGCTGCCCGCCCCCGAAAGACCGGCGACCACGTGGCTCAAGCCCTTTGCCAAGCGGGGCGGCGTGATCGCCACCGCCGTCGCGGCCTGCGCCGCGGCGATCGGCGTCGCCGCCGCCGTGCTGCCCTGGCGCGCCATCGCGCCGATCACCCGCCCCGATCCCTCGGTCTATTCCGCTGCGACGATCGCGCGCGGGGAGGCGCTCGCGGCGCTCGGCAATTGCGCGGTCTGCCATACCGCGGATGGCGGCCTGATCAATGCCGGCGGCCGCGCACTGGAGACGCCGTTCGGCACGCTGTTCAGCACCAATATCACGCCCGACGTCGAGACCGGGATCGGCGCCTGGTCCTATCCCGCCTTCGAGCGCGCGATGCGCGAGGGTGTGCATCGCGACGGCCGGCAGCTCTATCCGGCGTTCCCCTACACGCATTTCGCACGAACCGATGATGCCGACCTGCAGGCGCTGTACGCCTACCTGATGGCACAGGCACCGGTCCGACAGCAGGCGCCGGACAACGCGCTGCGCTTCCCGTTCAACCTGCGGCCGCTGGTCGCCGGGTGGAATGCACTGTTTCACGACACGCAGCCGTTCAGGCGTGATCCAACACGATCAGAGCATTGGAATCGCGGCTTCTATCTCGTCGAAAGCCTCGGCCATTGCAGCGCCTGTCACTCGCCGCGCAACGCGCTCGGCGCCGAGCAGCGCAACGCATATCTCGCTGGCGGCTTCGCCGAGGGCTGGGAAGCCCCAGCGCTGACCTCGCTCTCGAGTGCCCCGATCCCGTGGACCGAGGACGAGCTCTACACTTATCTCCGCTCCGGTCAGTCGCGCTTCCATGGCGTGGCCGCCGGTCCGATGGCACCGATCGTCAAGGATCTCGCGACGCTGCCCGATGCCGACATTCGGGCCATGGCGATCTATCTCGCCTCGTTCCAGACGCCCTCGCCCGCGGCAGCGAAGCTGGAGGCGATGGCCGCGGAATTGGAAGCGCGCACCAAGGTGACCTCGACGCCGTCTCCGGCGGCACGGCTCTATCTCGGCGCCTGCGCGGTCTGTCACGAGGTCGGCGGCCTGCCATTGTTCGGCAGCCGGCCCTCGCTGGCGCTGAACAGCAACCTGCACAGCGCCACACCCGACAATCTGATCCAGGTGATCCTGCACGGGATCATGAAGCCGGCCTCGTCCGACCTCGGCTACATGCCGGCGTTCAAGGAGCATCTCAGCGACGTCCAGCTCGCCGAACTCGTCGCCTATCTCCGTCAGCAATTTGCCCCGGACAAGCCGGCCTGGACGGGCGTCGACGCCGCCATCGGTCGCATCAGGTCCGCCGTGGCGCAGTGAGGCCGAGCATGCTCCTTCAGCGCCCGGCGCCCCGACCACCACCCTGACGCGCATTCGGGCACCTCCTTGCCAGTAATTTCGCCTTGCGGCAGTCGCCCTGCCGCTTCTAGAATTTGGGACTATGTTCCAAAAAATGGAACAAATGGTATCATCATGAGCGCCCTGACCAACGCCATCGACATCCTGCGCTGCTTTTCGACCGCGCGACCTGACCTCTCCTTTGCCGACGTCCAGGTCCTGACTGGCAAGCCGAAGAGCTCGACCTCACGCCTGCTCCGCTCGCTGCGCGATTGCGGCCTGCTCGAGCAGGACCCACATAGCCGACGCTACCGCCCGGGCCTGCTGACCTTCGAGCTCGGGCGGCTTCACCGGGCCCATGACGACCTGATCGCCACCGCCGAGGGCGAACTGCGCGATGTCTGCGCGCGCACTGGCCACACCGGCTACATCGCCGTGCTCGACGGCTATCAGCAGGTGGTGCTGCGGATCGTGCCCGGCTCCAATCCGCTGCGCGTCGTCAACCCGCCCGGCCAGCGCACGCCGGCAATCATCACCTCGAATGGCCGCGCCATGCTGGCGCGTCTGTCAGACCAGGAGATCCGGGCGCGCGTGCCGCTCGACTACCCGAAGGTCCCGGCCAACTCGCCGCAGAACTTCACCGAGCTGATGGCGCGGCTGAACGAGATCCGCCGGACCGGCATCTCGGACGCCGCCGACGAGGCCATCGAGGGCGTCGGCTCGCAGGGCTTTGCGCTGGCGAGCGGCGAGAGCGGTGAGCTGATCGGCATCGCCGTCTCCTATTCGGTGCAGGCGACCACCGAGATCGAGCGCGCCAACGTCCGCCGCGAGCTCGGCGCGATGGCTGCCAAGCTGCGCCGCATGACCGGCGATCCGCTCGGCCAGACCATCGAACAACTGGCCGGACTGGCCTCCTGATGACGAGCAGCAGCGCGCCGCGCGTCAACAGCATGGCGCTGTTGATCCTGCCGAGCGCGTTGCTGTTCGCGCTGTTCTTCTTCCTGCCGATCGGATTGATGGCGCTGATGAGCGTCCTGACCGGCAACCCCGTGGTCATGCCGAACGTCGCCCTCACCGCCAAACACTATGCCCGCATGGGCGATGACGGCTACTATCTCGAGGTGATCTGGACCACGATCCGGATCGGCCTCTGGACGACCCTGGCCGCGCTCGTGATCGGCTACCCGCTCGCGCATTGGATGGCGCGGATCAAGAGCCGCACCGGCCATGCGCTGCTGCTGATGGCCGTGCTGGCGCCGATGCTGACCGGCATCGTGGTGCGCACCTTCGCCTGGATGACGCTGCTGTCCGACAAGGGTGTCATCAACCAGATCCTGACCGCGCTCGGGCTGATCACCAGGCCGTTGCAGCTGATGTACAATGAGACCGGCATCATCATCGGCCTCGTCCACATCTATGTGCCTTTCATGGTGCTGACGCTGACTGGCGTGATCGGCCGCATCGACGAGCGGCTGGAGCAGGCGGCGGAGAATCTCGGCGCCAGCCCGTGGCGCGCTTTTCTCGAAATCACCCTGCCGCTCAGCCTGCCCGGCATCCTCGCCGGTTCGCTGCTCGTCTTCGCGCTCGCGATCAGCGCCTACGTCACGCCGATCCTGCTCGGCGGCTTCCAGATCATGACCCTGCCGATCCTGATCTACCAGCAGATCTCCGCGAACTTCAACGTCGGATTCGCGGCTGCGCTCGGCATGGTGCTGCTCATCATTTCGCTCTCGCTCGTTGTCGCGTATAATCACGTGCTCGGCCTCGTTTCGGGCCAGCGCGAGCTGCAATGAGGGCCAATATGACGAGCCTTGCTCCAGGATCGCGGCCGCCGCTTGCTGCGCCGATCGATCTGGCGGCCACACCTGCCCTTCGCAGCAAGACGCGGCCGCTCCGGTGGGGTCGCAGGCTCTATCTCACCGCCAATACCGGCATCCTCGCCTTCCTGCTGACGCCGATCGCGATCGTGATCGTGTTCGCGCTGAACCCCACGCCTTTCATCCAGTTTCCGCCGGTCGGCGTCTCCTTGCGCTGGTTCGAGAAGTTCTTCGCCTCGCGCGACTTCATGCACGCGCTGCTCTTCAGCATCGAAGTTGCGGCCATGACCACGGTCGCGGCCACGGTGCTTGGCGCGTCGGCCGCGCTGGCGATCGCCCGCGGCAACCTGCCAGGCTCTCGGCTGATCGTGGCGACCATGCTGTCGCCGCTGATGCTGCCCGCGATCCTGACCGGTCTTGCATTGTTCCAGTCCTACGTGCTGCTCGATGTCGGGCGTCCCTTGTGGGGCCTCGTCGCGGGCCATACGCTCGTGACGATTCCCTACGTCGTGCGCACCACGCTCGCGGTGTTGCATAATTTCGATGTCAGGCTGGAGGAAGCCGCGCAAAATCTCGGCGCCAGCCCCACCCGGGCCTTCTTCGAGATCACTCTGCCGCTGGTGAAGCCCGGCGTTCTGGCAGGCGCGATCTTTGCTTTCATCGTCTCGTTCGACCAGTTTCCGGTGTCGCTGTTCCTGGTCGCGCCGGGTAGCGAGACCTTGCCGATCACGCTGTTCAACTATCTGAAGTTCGATCTCGACGGCACCATCGGCGCGGCCTCGGTGGTCTCGATCCTGCTCGCCTTCATCGTCGTCATCGCGCTCGACCGCACCGTAGGTCTTCGCTCCTACGTCAAACTCTAAGGGAGATCCCGGACATGACCGCCTCATCGCGTCGTTTTCCTCTGAGCCGCCGCCGCCTGCTGACCGCGGCTGCGTCGCTCGGCGCCGGCGTTGTCGCTGCTCCCTATGTCGCGCGTGCGGATGAGCCCGTTCTCAACGTCACCGGCTGGGGTGGCAAATGGGGTGACGTGATGAAGGCCGAGATCGGCCCGGCCTTCGAGAGCGAGTTCAAGTGCAAGCTCAAGACCGACACCGCGCTGCCGTTCCTGCCAAAACTGCAGGCGAGCTCACGCTCGGCCCCGGTCTACGACGTGCTGCACACCAACTCCAACGAGCAGTGGGCGGCCGTGGAGATGGGTCTCGTCGAGCCCAAGGTCGACCCCAAGCTGGTTCCGAACGTTGCCGACGTCTACCCTTACGCCGTCAGCGACAAGATCGTCGGCGTCTGCATCTTCACCAGCGCCATCGGTCTCGGCATGCGCACCGACAAGGGCTATGGGAGCGTCACGTCGTGGAAAGACTACTGGGATGCGAAATTCAATGGCGCGCGCGGCGGCTATGTGATCCCAGCCAATAGCCTGGGACAGGCGTTCGTGATGATGTGCGGCGCGCTGTATGGCAAGGGCCAGACCGACCTCGACGCCGCCTATGGAGCGCTGGAGAAGCTGAAGCCGATCAAGCTGGTCGACTTCACCGGCGCGATGGAGAAGCTGATCCTGTCCGGTGAGGTCGGCCTCGGCCTCCTGCATGATTCCGGCATCTATCGTTACGACGGTCAGAACCAGCCGGTCGACTTCGTCACGCCGAACGAGGGCGTGCTGTCGCTCGAGCAAGTGCTGAGCATCACGCCCGGCAGCAAGGTGAAGGAGCTCGCCAACGCCTATATCAACTACATGCTGCGCCCCGAGGTCCAAAAGCGCCTCGCTGAGACCGTCTGGTATTCGCCGGCCAACAAGAAGGTCAAGCTCGACTCCAAGTATGACGCCAAGCTGCTGACGACGCCGGAGAAAGTCAGCAAGCTGATCCAGGTCGACTGGAAGTGGTACAATGCACGAAAAGACGAGATCGACAGCCGGGTCAACCGGATCTTCCGCGCATGAGCGCTGCCATCGAGATCGCCGCGGTCAGCAAGATCTATGACGGCGGCGTACGCGCACTCGATGCGGTTGCCGTGAACATCAGGCCTGGCGAGTTCTTTTCGCTGCTCGGCCCGTCCGGCTGCGGCAAGACCACCACCCTGCGCATGATCGCCGGCTTCGACAGCCCAAGCGCTGGCGAGATCCGCCTCGACGGCGCCGACATTACCCATGTGCCGGCGCACAAGCGCGACATGGCGATGGTGTTCCAGAACTACGCCCTGTTTCCGCACCGGACCGTGGCCGAGAACGTCGCCTTCGGCCTGCGCATGCGCAAGATCGACAAGGCGACGATTGCCGCGAAGGTGAAGGCAGCGCTGGCGATGGTTGAACTCGGAGGCCTGGAGAACCGCAGGCCGGCGCAACTGTCCGGCGGACAGCAGCAGCGCGTCGCGCTCGCCCGCGCCATCGTCATCTCGCCGCGCGTGCTGCTCTGCGACGAGCCGCTCGGCGCGCTCGACAAGAAACTGCGCCAGCAGATGCAGTTCGAACTCAAGCAGCTGCAGAAGACGCTCGGCCTCACCCTCGTGTTCGTCACCCACGACCAGGAAGAGGCGCTGGCCATGTCGGACCGTATCGCGGTCATGAACGCCGGGCGCATCGAGCAGATCGGCACCCCGATCGAGATCTACGATCAGCCGCGAACGCGTTTCGTCGCGGATTTCATCGGCGACACCAACATTTTTCGCGGCCAGCGCGTGACCTTGGACAATGGCGTCGGCATAGCCGCCGGCAACGGTCTGGTGCTGGCCCTGGCGGACACGGTCGCAGCAGCCGAGGGCGAGGTTCTGTCGGTCGCGCTGCGGCCGGAGAAGATCTCGGTGTCGCCAGCCGAGGTGGCCGATGCCAAGCGGACAGGCATGTCCGCGCGCGGCACCGTCGAGAGCACCAATTTCCTCGGCGGCGCGGTGCTGTACCGCGTCGCCCTGGAGAGCGGACAGCACGTGCTGGCGCAACAGCCGAATTCCGGGGCTGGTCCGCTCCACGCGCCGGGTCAAACGGTCACGCTCGACTGGCGTCCGGCCGATCTCGTCATTCTCGAGGATTGATATTGTGAGCGTCAAATTCTTATTCCCGCAGCAGTACCGTGCGCTGCAGTCACAGAGCAGCGTCGAGGAGCTCGTGCCGTGAGCGCGGCCGGCATGGAGACGATCAGCCTCGACGACATCGAGTCGCTCGCGGTCGGCGCCTGGATCCTCGGCACCGGCGGCGGCGGCAGTCCCTATCTCGGCCTGCTCAACCTGCGCCGGCTCTATGCGGAGGGACATCGCGTGCAGATGATGTCGCCGCTCGACCTCGCAGACGACGACTGGGTCGCGGTGGTCTCCAACATGGGCGCCCCCTTGGTCGGGCAGGAACGGCTGGCCGACAGCCGCAGCATCGCGCGTGCGGTGCGCATGCAGGAGGAGATCAACGGCATCACATTTCGCGCCGTGATGTCGGTCGAGATCGGCGGCGGCAACGGCATGCAGGCGCTGATGGCGGCGGCGCATCTGAACATCCCCGTGGTCGACGCCGACTGCATGGGCCGCGCCTTTCCCGAGGCGCAGATGACGTCGGTCGCGATCGGCGACCTCAAGCCCTATCCCTGCACGCTCTACGATCCGCGCGGCATCGAGGCCGTCGTGACCAAGGTGCCGAGCTGGAAGTGGATGGAGCGCACCAGCCGCAAGATCTGCGTCGAGATGGGCTCGATCGCCTCGACCAGCAAGGCGCCGCGCACGGGCCGCGAGGTCAAGGACTGGGGCATCCATTTCACCACCACCAAGGCGATTGCGATCGGCCGCGCGGTCGAGGCCGCCAACAGGAGCCACCACGATCCGATCGCGGCGATCCTGGATTGCGAGGGCGGCCAGCGGCTCTTCAATGGCAAGATCGTCGACGTCGAGCGCCGCACCACCGAAGGATTTCTGCGCGGCAGCGCCGTGATCGAGGGCAGCGACGACGATCGCGGCACCCGGCTCAAGCTGTCGTTCCAGAACGAATGGATCGTGGCTTGGCGCGATGGCGAAGCCATCGCGATGGCGCCGGACCTGATCTGCGTGCTCGACAGCGTCAACGGCCACGGCATCGGCACCGAGACGGTGCGCTACGGCCAGCGCGTCACCGTGATCGCGCTGCCCGCACCGGCCGTGCTGACCAGCCCGCGCGGGCTCGAATTCGTCGGCCCGCGCGCCTTCGGCTATGACCTCGATTTCCGGTCGCTGTTTGCGACCCCTGGAGCTCCCTGAGAATGAAGCGGATTGGCATTGACGTCGGTGGCACCAACACCGACGCCGTCCTGATTGCCGACGACGAGGTCGTCCACTCCGTCAAGAGCGCAACCACCGCCGACGTCACCTCCGGCATTCTCGCCGCGCTCAGGGCGCTGCGAGAAAATCCCGCGGCGGCCGTGCCGGTCGATGCGGTCGTGATCGGCACCACGCACTTCATCAATGCGGTGGTGCAACGGCGGCACCTGCAGAGGATCGGCGCCATCCGAATCGGGATGCCCGCCTCCGCCTCGCTGCCGCCGTTCTGCGACTGGCCGGCCGATCTCGCCGCGCTGGTCAGCGCCGAGACCTTCATGCTCGAAGGCGGCCACGATTATGATGGCCGCCCCTTCATGCCGCTCGACACGGCCGGACTAAGGGCCGCCGCGCACGCGATCAAGGCCAAGGGCCTGCGCGCGGTCGCGGTCGCCTCGTCGTTCTCGCCGCTCGACCCGAGCTGCGAAAACACTGCGCGCGAGATCCTCGCCGAGATCTGCCCCGAGGTCGCCGTCACCCTGTCGCACGACCTCGGCCGCATCGGACTGCTGGAGCGCGAGAACGCCGCCCTGCTCAATGCCGCGCTCCACGACCTCGCGGTCACGACGGTCGCCGCCTTCCGCAAGGCGATCGCGGAGTCCGGCATCGATGCGCCGCTGTTCCTGACGCAGAACGACGGCACCGTGATGCAGGCGGAGATCGCGACCGCCTTCCCGGTCATGAGCTTCGCCTCCGGCGCCACCAACTCGATGCGTGGTGCCGCGTATCTCTCCGGCCTCGACGACGCCATGGTGGTCGACGTCGGCGGCACCACCAGCGACATCGGCCAGCTGCGCCACGGTTTTCCGCGCGAGGCCAACGCCGTCGTCGAGGTCGGCGGCGTCCGCACGCTGTTTCGCATGCCCGATTTGCTCTCGATCGGGCTCGGTGGCGGCAGCCATGTCGAGCAGGATCCGGTCCGCGTCGGCCCGCTCAGCGTCGGATACCGGCTGACATCCGACGCGCTGGTATTTGGCGGCGACCGTCTGACCGCGACCGACATCGCGGTCGCGGCGGGGCTGATCGACATCGGCGACAGATCGCGCGTCGCGCATCTGCCGAAAGGCCTGATCGACGCCGCGCTCGCCGACGCCCACCGCAAGCTCGAGGGCGACATCGACCGCATGAAGACCGAGGCCGGCGACGTGCCGCTGCTCGCGGTCGGCGGCGGTGCCTTCCTGGTGCCGGAGCGCCTCGCCGGCATCTCCAACATCGTCCGCGTCGACCATGGCGACTGCGCCAATGCGGTCGGCGCCGCCATCGCCCAGGTCTCCGGCGAGGCCGACCAGGTCTTCCGCGACCTCACCCGCGACGAGGCCATCGCCGCCGCGCGCGGCATCGCCGAGGCACGCGCCGTGCAGGCCGGCGCCGACCGCGACACGCTCAAGACGGTCGATGTCGAGGACATGCCGATCGCCTACCTCCCCGGCAACGCGCTGCGCGTCCGTGTTCGCGTCGCCGGCGCCATCGCCGAGCCGACCATCGGCGCAGCGGCGTAGTCCACTGTCATCACGCCAGCTCGGCGATCCGCTCGACCCCGGCCTCCGCGCCTTGCGCCTTGGCCGCCGCCATCGAGCCGCCGAGGTCAATGCCCCGGCAGCCGTTGTCGACGACGATGGCCGCGAAGCCGAGCCGCCGCGCATCGACCGCCGAATAGTGCACGCAGAAATCGGTGGCGAGACCGACGAGAAAAACCCGCTTCAGGCCGCGCTCGCGCAGATAGCCGGCGAGGCCGGTGGGCGTGGTCTTGTCGTTCTCGAAGAACGCCGAGTAGGAATCGATCGTGGCACGAAAACCCTTGCGGATGATGAGCTGCGCCTTGTCGGTCGCAAGATCGGCATGGAAGGCCGCGCCCGGCGTGCCTTGGATGCAGTGATCCGGCCACAAGGTCTGCGATCCGTAGGGCATCGTGACGGACTCGAACGGCGCCTTTCCCGGGTGGCTCGAGGCGAACGAGCTGTGTCCCGCCGGGTGCCAGTCCTGGGTGAGGACGATGTGATCGAACATCCCGCTCAGCCGGTTGATCACCGGCACCACGGCATCGCCGTCGGCCACGGCGAGCGCGCCGCCGGGGCAAAAATCGTTCTGCACATCGATGATGAGCAGCAAATCCTCGTTGGCCTTGATCTGCATTCCGGTCTGCATCCGTTTCACGCGTACTCCATCAAGGATGGCCCCAGCCCGCGGCAATCTCAAGCCGGACCGCCGAACAATCCGCGGCAAGCCAGCCCCACCATTTTGGAATCCCTGCCCTGCAGGCCGGGCCTGGAAACGCCAGCCGATTCATGGATTCTCCCGGCGGGAGAGAATGGCCGATGCAGACTGCCGTCACACACCATTCCAAGAGCCAGCGTCTCGAGCGCTGGGCGGTCGCCACCCTGCGCGAGGCCGGCGCGATCGTCGAATGCGAACAGCACGGCTGGATGCGCGAGCGCGGCGATCCGCATGCGCTGGCTCTTGCGCTTCGCATCGCACGCGACGATCCGCCACGCGGCTTGTGTAGCTCGGAAGCGGTCGCGGCGATCGAGGACGTCCTGGCCGCGACCGGCGACACCTGCCCTGATTGTTCACGGCACGGAGAGCCGGAAGATCCGCCGCGATTCAAATAAGTGATTCCGCAGCTACCCCAAGATGCCCTAGCCTGAGGCCTCCAGCGGGAGACGCCATCATGCCGAATCATCCGGTCCCGTGGCTGCTGCGCAAGCCATGCCCGACCTGCGGTCGCGCGCTCGCGGTGCGCGAGGGCAAGGGCGGGCGCCGCGAGCTTACTTGCCCGACCTGCGATGGGCCCGATCCGCTGCACTCGCCCAAGGCGCTCCGCTGGGCGAGGGGATCGCTTCGGCCGCCGGAGCGGCCGAAGCAACATTGACGTCACTGGCGCGTAAGCTTGCGCTCGACTTTCTTGCGGCTGTTGCCGACCTTCTTGACCGCCTTCTTCACCGCGGACGCCGAGCGGCCGCTTTTCTTGGCTTCGTAGCGGACTTCGTAGTCCTGTCCACCCGCGACGCGGGCGCGATCCTGCTTGCGTCCGCGCGCGGACTTCGCGGTGGATGTCTTCTTCGCTGCCATGGTGCATCTCCTTCTCAGCGCGCAACGCGCGACCCATCGAAGCGGTTCCGCCGATGAGGAAGGCCCATCGCATCGATCAGCCGACGTCGAACTTGACGCCCTGCGCCAGTGGCAGGCTGCGGCCGTAGTTCACCGTGTTGGTGGCCCGGCGCATATAGGCCTTCCACGAATCCGAGCCGGACTCGCGGCCGCCGCCGGTCTCCTTCTCGCCGCCGAACGCGCCGCCGATCTCGGCGCCCGAGGGACCGATATTGACGTTGGCGATGCCGCAATCGGAGCCGCGCGAGGACACGAACAATTCGGCCTCGCGCAGATCATTGGTGAAGATCGACGACGACAGGCCCTGCGGCACGGCGTTGTGCAGCTCGATCGCGGCATCGAGATCACGATACGGCATCACGTAGAGGATCGGCGCAAAGGTCTCGCGCTCCACCGGGCCTGATTGCGCTTCGATCTCGACCAGCGCCGGCCGGACGTAATAGGCCTGCTCGAAGCCGGCGACGCGCTCGCCGCCGAACACACGGCCGCCGTGATCGCGCGCGGCGCTCAGCGCGTCCTGCATGGCGTCGTAGGCGCCGCGATCGATCAGCGGGCCGATCAGGGTGCCCTGCTCCAGCGGATTGCCGATCGCCACCGAGGCGTAGGCCTGCTTCAGCCGTGGCACGAGCTGGGCGTAGACGTCTGCATGCACGAACAGGCGGCGCAGGCTGGTGCAGCGCTGGCCCGCGGTGCCCATCGCCGCGAACGCCACGGCGCGCAGGGTGAGATCGAGGTCGGCCGTGGGCGTGACGATCGCGGCATTGTTGCCGCCGAGCTCGAGGATGGCGCGGGCAAAGCGGCCGGCAAGGCAGGCGCCGACGACGCGGCCCATGGCGGTCGAGCCGGTCGCCGACACCAGCGGCACCCTGGCATCGTCGACCAGCATCTCGCCGACCGTGCGGCCGCCGAGCAGCAGGCCGGCGAGCCCCTCCGGCGCCTCACCGCCCTCGCGGCGATAACGTTGCAGCGCGCGCGCCAGCAGCGCGTCGGTCGCGAGCGCGGTCAGCGGCGTCTTCTCCGACGGCTTCCAGACGACGCTGTTGCCGCACACCAGCGCAATCGCCGCGTTCCAGGCCCACACCGCCACCGGGAAGTTGAAGGCGGAGATCACGCCGGTGACGCCGAGGGGATGCCAGGTCTCCATCATGCGATGCTCGGCGCGCTCGGTCGCGATGGTCAGCCCATAGAGCTGGCGCGACAGGCCGACGGCGAAGTCGCAGATATCGATCATCTCCTGGACCTCGCCGAGCCCCTCGGAGACGATCTTGCCGGCCTCGATCGAGACCAGGCGACCGAGCGCAGCCTTGTGGGCGCGCAGCTCCTCGCCCAACAGCCGCACCAGCTCGCCACGCTTCGGCGCGGGCACGAGGCGCCACTGCAAGAACGCGGCATGGGCGCGCGCGATCACCGCGGTCGCATCCGCCCTGGTGTCGTCGTGCACATGGGCCAACACCTCGCCGGTCACGGGCGAACGCGCGGCGCGCGTCCCACCGCGCAACCGCTCCGGCGCAACGCCGAGCGAGGTCAGGATCTCGGCCGTTTCCGCAACGAGGGTCAGGGGCGATGCTTGGCTGGGCGACATATGCAACTCCGGATTGTCCCCCGCACCGGTGCGCGCGAGACGTCATGAATGGTCCATCATAAACGCCCCCGTGTAGATCAAATCCGGCTGCGGCGCGAGCACCCGGGCGCTGGGCAAACGGCCACTGGGCAGGTCGCTCGTCAGCGCACGGAGGCGTCCTCCCGCTCGTTCTGTTTCTCGCGCGCCGGCTGAGCCTTCTGGCGCGCATCGGCGAGATCCCGCGACGCAACGCGCCCGGGCTGATGGGATCGACGACCCCTCGCGAGACACGAGGGCGCAGGGAATGCCGGGAGCTGGCCGCCCCCATGGCCCGCCTGCTCAAAAAAATGCAGGCGGCAGGAACCACAGGTTCAGCCGAGACATCCCGGCATTCCCCGCGCGATGGTCTTCACGATTATATCGTGATCTCCCCGGTGTGCGGCTCTTTAGCCACCGTCGCCCCCGGGATCATCGCCCGAAAGCTTAGCGCCAGCGTCGCGGCGCCAGGACCACACGACTTCTCGTCCGCCAGTTGCCGTTCGTCCGCGTGCAAGCACGCTGCGGCAGACAAGCGGCCATCGCCTCCCCGCCTCACGTGTCGTGACGATCGCGATACGCCCCTCGTGGCGAAGCAGGATGGACGCAGTAGAGCACATCTTCTGGAAAAGCGAAAGATAAATCTTCGGTGAGCGCGGGCGATGTTGGGCGCCGTGCTGACGTTGATGGCGGCGCCGTATCGGCTCGAACGGTCCGCACCGGCCAGGAGCAGCCGTCGGGGCCGACGGGCCGGACGTCACCCGCGCGTCATCAGGCGATGCGTTCGGAGAGACCACGCAGCCAACCGACGGCTCATCGCTGGAGTTTCCTTCGCATCATCACGTGCGGTATGCCCGCATCGTCGAATGCTGATCCTTCCGCGCTGTACCCCAGTCGTTCATAGAATCCGCGTGTTGTGACTTGCGCCCCGAGAACGATCTCGTCTGCACCGCGGCGAGATGCGGTCGCAGCCGCAAACTCCATCAACTCCCTCCCAACGCCCCTTTTTCGCGATGATACCGATACCGCCATCCTGCCGATTTTCGCAGCGCGGTCATGAAGCAGGATGCGTAGCGTCCCTATGACGAGGCCATCCGAAAGCGCGGCAAGATGGATGGCGCGCCTATCGTCATCGTCGACTTCAAGTTCCTCAGGGCCTCCTTGCTCGACGACGAACACACGGCGTCGTAAGGCGTAAACCTCCGACATGAGCAGGTCTGTTGCTTGGACCTCGAAGATCGTACTCAATCCTGTCTCCTCGGACCGGAGCCGATGCATCCCATCGAACGCAAGCGGTAACCCTCTTTCCCTAACAATTGCACTGTCGACCTCGCCTCGTAGTTTCGGCGGCAGCGCACGAGCTCAGATGCGCCTGCGCGCTGCCAGCCGAATTTATTGTAATTGCACCAAACTCCCAAAACGATGCCTTTCCCGAACTGACGGTCGACGCGTTGTGCGTTCCAACATGTCCGTATTCACCGCCGAAGATATGATGGCCCGAGTTTCATCGAGTTTCGCGGAGAAGGCATGTAAGCTTCGCTATCCCCGACTCGGAGCGAACCGGACATGCCCGATCTTCACACACTCGCGCTGTTTTCCCTCGCGTGTCTGGCGCTGACCGTCACTCCGGGCCCTGACATGCTCCTGATCGCCAGCCGCAGCATCGCGCAGGGGCGGTCTGTCGGGTTTGCGACGCTGATGGGAATTCAGGCTGGGACCTATTGCCATGCGCTTGCTGCGGCCTTCGGCCTCTCCAGGCTGTTTCTACTGGTCCCCGTCGCCTATGACGCGGTTCGCTACGTGGGCGCCGCCTATCTCCTGTTTCTGGCGTGGCAGGCTTTGAGCTCGAATCGTCCGCTCGCGCCGGTCTCCGGCGAGAGCGACCGGCGCTCGACCTTGGCAGCTGTCCGGCAAGGGCTGGTGACGAACCTGCTCAATCCAAAAATGGCCCTGTTCGTTCTGGCGCTGTTCCCCCAGTTCGTCACGGCCGATGCCGGATCGGTCGGGCTCCAGATCATGACGCTCGCGACCGTGCTCAACGCTATCGGCCTCGTCGTGAATGGAGCCGTCATTGCTGTCGCGAGCCGCGTCGGCGCCAACATCTTCAGAGGTGGCCGCCTCGGCCGCTGGCCGCAATATCTGCTGGGAACGGTGTTCGGTGCGCTCGCCCTGCGGCTGGCGTTCGAGGGGAAACGCTAGTCGTCAGACATCCGCAACATTCGCTGAAGCGGGGACCCGACAGCCCCGGACGATCGTGTTGCGGAGCAGTCCGGCGCCGTCGCGGTCCTGACACCCGTCACGCCCGGTCAGCACAGAACCGAGGACGAGAACACGATTTCAGGCTCGACGAACCCGTATGCGATATGCGTTCATGATGGGGACGACAAGAGAGGGTCAGCATGACGATCGAGACTTGGCTCGCGTTTGCAGCGACGTCCATCATCCTCCTGGTGATCCCGGGGCCGACGGTTCTGCTGGTGGTCTCCTATGCGCTGGCCCAGGGGTGGCGAACCGCGCTGCCGACGGCCGTCGGCGTCGCGCTGGGCGACTTCACCGCCATGACCTTGTCCATGCTGGGCGTCGGTGCGTTGCTGGCGACCTCGGCGCTGCTGTTCACCGTGCTGAAATGGATCGGCGCGGCCTATCTCGTCTGGCTCGGGATCAAGCTGTGGCAGGCCAGCGGCGCGCTGAACGCCGTGCCGCGGACCGACAGGACCTCGGCGCTGAAGATGCTCGGTCACGCCTGGATCGTCACGGCGCTGAACCCGAAGAGCATCACCTTCTTCGTCGCGTTCCTGCCGCAGTTCCTCAGTCCGAACGGCAGCTTCCTCACGCAGATGGTGGTGTTCGAATCGACCTTCGTCGTGCTCGCCTTCGCCAATGCCGTTGGCTATGCGCTGATCGCCTCGCGCGCCCGCGCGCTCGTAGGGAGCGCGAAGGTGATCAGCATCTTCAACAAGGCGGGCGGCACCCTTCTGATCGGTGCGGGCGTCGCCGCCGCGGCGGCGCGGACGGCGCAGAACTGAACGGGCTGCGACCTTCGGCAGGGATTGTCGCCGGCCACATCGGCTGACAACGCCCGCGAGGCGTCGTCCAGGTTTCTGCAACGCGCAGGTCAGGCTATATTGCCGCCGTCACCTGTTATCGAGCAGGCTTTGCCATGGCCGACACACACCCATCCAGTCCCGAGCTCTGGCCGTCGATCCAGCACGAGGCCCGGCGCATCGCCGCGGCCGATCCCGTGTTCAGCCGCGCCCTGTCGGCTGCAATCCTCGACCATTCTGATCTCGGCAGTGCCGTCGCGCAGCAGATCGGCATCCGCCTCGGCAGCGGCGATGCCGCGCGCGCCCGATTTGCCGCGGTCGCGCGCGAGGCGTATGCCGCCGCGCCTGAGCTCGTCGAGGCGGCGGGTCGCGACCTCGGCGCGATCGCGACGCAGGATCCAGCGACGACAGCGCTGCTGCCGCCGCTGCTGAACTACAAAGGCTACATCGCGTTGCAGGCCTATCGCGTCTCGCACTGGCTCTGGAGCAACGGGCAACCCGACCTGGCGCTACTGCTGCAGGCGGACTCGTCAACATCCCTGCAGGTGAGCATCCATCCCTCGGCGCGGCTCGGGACCGCGGTGTTTCTCGATCATGCCACCGGCATCGTCATTGGCGCCCACAGCAGCATCGGCCACGACGTCACCATTCTGCAGAACGTTACGATCGGACGACACGACGCGCTGCCCGGCCGCGCCCCGCGGATCGGCCGCGGCGTGCTGCTCTCCTCGGGCGCGACCGTGCTGGGCGACGTCACGGTCGGCGACTTCGCCAAGATCGGCGCCGGTGCCGTCGTCACCACCGATGTGCCGGCCGGCTGCACCGCCGTGGGCACGCCGGCTCGCCTGACGAACTGCCCGGAGCAGCCGATCCCGACCTGACCACGACTCCTCGCGACTCCTGGGGCGGCCGGTTCTACAGCAATGTATCAAGCTTGCCCGCGGTGACGGAGATCAGGTCGCGGATCTTGTCGCACTCGGCCGCAAGCGATGCGAGGGCCGGATCCGACCTGATGCACCGATCCAGATTGTCGACCGCGCTTCGCCAAAGCTCCAATTCGCACCGCAGCCGTCCGACCTCGCTGGTTGCCACCGCATCGCGCAGCCGTTCTGCCTTCGCGCCGACGATCCGCAACGAGGCCCGAGCGGGAAATGCGAGGATATCGGCCACGGATCGCCCCGGTGAGAGTGGTGGAATTCGGCAAAGGGGCGACAGGCGCATGACGCGTCGGGCGGCGGCATCGCCTGCAACCGCGCGTCGGCGCTTTTCGATCCGGCCTCAAGCCGCGGCGCGCTCGGCCAGAGCCTGAGCTTCTGCCGCGGCACGCGCCATGCTGGACGACATCTCGCTCGTGACGGTGCTCTGCTCCTCGACGGCGGCGGCCGTCGACGTCACATACTCGCTGACGTTCTGGATCGCCTGCTTGATCGAGCCGAGAGACGTGACGACGCCCCCGGAGATATTGTTGAGACTGTCGATCTCGGTCGCGATCTTGTCGGTGGCGGTCTTCGCCTGGGTGGCCAGGTTCTTGACCTCGGATGCAACGACGGCAAAGCCCCTGCCCGCTTCGCCGGCCCTGGCGGACTCGATGGTGGCATTCAGCGCCAGCAGATTGATCTGGCCGGTGATGTTGTGGATCATCTCGACGATGCCGCTCATCGACTGAGCGGCATCGGAGAGCCGCTGCGCCTGCGCGTCGGCTGCGGTGACCCGGTCCACCGCGCCCATGGCGGTCTCGCGCGACTTCGTCATCGCTTCGGAAATCTCGCGCACGGACGCGTTGAGCTCCTCTGCGCCCGCCGCCACCGATTCCATCATGGCCCGCACGCGCTCGTTGCCCATGCGAACGAAGACCTGCCGGGTGACGTCGGTCGCATATTTGACCACCTTGAACGGCTTGCCGTTGAGGTCGAGGATCGGATTGTAGGAGGCCTGGATATAGACTTCCCTGCCGCCCTTGCCGATGCGCTTGTACTCGGCCGACTGGTACTGGCCGCGGTTCAGGCTCGTCCAGAAATCGCGATAGGCAGCGCTCTCCCGCTCGGACGCTTCGACGAACATGCTGTGATGCTTGCCCTGGATCTCGGCCAGGGTGTAGCCGAGCGCGCGAAGGAAGTTGTCGTTCGCGGTGATGATCGTGCCGTCCATGTTGAACTCGATCACCGCCTGGGACTTGCCGATGGCCTCGATCTGCCCGGCGAGGTCGACGTTCTTCAGCTTCTGCGCGGTGACATCGGTCGCGAACTTGACGACCCCGATCGGCCTGCCCGTCGCATCGAGCACCGGATTGTAGGTGGCGAGGATCCAAACTTCCTTGCCGCCCTTGCCGATGCGCTTGTATTCGCCGCCCTGGTATTCGCCGCGATTGAGCGCAGCCCAGAACTCGCGGTAGGCCGGGCTGTCGCGCAGCGCGGGTTCGACGAACATGCTGTGATGCTTGCCCTGGATCTCGTCGAGGCGGTAGCCCAGCGCATCGAGGAAATTCTTGTTGGCACTGACGATGGTGCCGTCGAGCTTGAACTCGATCATGGCCTGCGCGCGATCGATGGCGGCAAGCTTGGAGCCGTCGGCCATGCTGCGCAGCTTCTTCTCGGTGACGTCGGTCGCGAACTTGACGACCTTCACCGGCTTGCCGGCGCTGTCGAGGACGGGATTATAGGACGCCTCGATCCAGACTTCGCGACCGCCCTTGCCGATCCGCTTGAACTCGGCAGCCTTGAACTCACCCTGGCGCAGTGCGGCCCAGAACTCGCGGTAGGCGGCACTGTCGCGCTCGGAAGGATCCACGAACATGCTGTGGTTCCTACCCTGGATTTCCTGCAACTGATAGCCGACCGCGTTCAGGAAGTTCTGGTTGGCGGTGATGATCGTGCCATCGAGCTGGAATTCGATCACGGCCATCGCACGACTGATTGCTGCAAGCTGCGCTTCGGCGTCCGCGCGGCTATTCGATCGAAACAACAAGGTAACCTCCAGATGATGAGTTCGTTTGCAGGTGATCGGCGACGGTGACGGTTGCCCATGCGACCGACGACATGTCTGCGCAAAGATTGATGCAACTTGTTCCACTCTCGTTAAAGCGCGTTGAGAAATCCGGTTTTTCCGTAGTTCTACCGTTGTGGCATGATGTCAGACATACAATGACGCCGCGCGGAAGCTGCGCTGCGGCGCCCCAACATCAAAGGTGAAGCGTACGATGCTGCATCCAGAGATCGCGGGCGGAAGGATCCGGCGATCCGCACTGACAGGGCGGACCGCCGCTCCCGTCATATTCATTTTGCAGGCGCACCCGGTCGGAAAGATTGCCGCAGCCCATCTCGTTGGCCCTTGGGCGCGTCAGGTCGGGATCGCTGTAGGCGCCGATCAGCGGATCGCCGCCGCGGGAGCGGACCTGGAACGTGCAGCAGATATCGCCGCGTCGACGACCAGGCTGACGTCATGGTGCCGGAGATGCTGGTTGGCGCCCTCGATATGGTCGCACAGCCACGAGCGGGCGGACGGCGGCGCGGATCACCCGGCGCCATCCTGAAATGATAGATGATCAACTGGCTCCGTCCACCCAACCTGCATCGATCAGGCATTCCTCAGGAGATGTGCGCCTGCGACCAGACGTTTTCCATCTTCACCGCGTCGAGCGCGGCCGCCGGCTCATCGATGCAATACGGCTTCGACAGGATGCGGACGTCCCGCGGCGCCGGTGATGGTGTCACGCAGAGTCTGATGCTCCAATTCGGCATCGAGCTCGGCGCCGATCAGGATCACGATGGCGGAGATCCAGATCCAGGTCATGAAGCCGATGGCGGCGCCGAGCGAGCCGTAGGTCGCGTTGAAGCTGCCGAAATTGGCCGCATACCAGGAGAACAGCGCCGAGCCTGCGAGCCACAGCACCGCTGCCAGCGCGCCGCCCCAGCTGATCCAGCGCCATCTGGGCTCCTCGCGGTCCGGCCCGTAGCGGTAGATCAGAGCCAGTCCGAGCGCGACGCAGATGAAGATGACCGGCCAGCGGCCGATCCGCAACACCAGGTCGCCGGCCTCGGACATGCCGAGATAGTTCAGCAGCACCGGGAGCACGACGACGGCTCCGATCGCGAGCAGCGCGAACAGGATCGCGCCTCCGGTGAACAGCAGCGAAATCGCGTTCAGCTTGATGAAGCCACGCCTCTCCGGCTCGCGATAGACGACGTTGAGCGTATCGAATAGCGACTTCATCGCGGCATTGGCGCTCCATAGCGAGATCGCGAGGCTGACCAGGAAAGTGATGCCGAGCGCCTGAGTGCCGTTGGCGGAGACGCGCGTCAACTGGTCGCGCGCGATGTCGATGGCGCCGCCCGGCATCACGCCCTGCAACTGCTCCAGATGTCCGGTGATCCTGGCCGGATCGGAAAACAGGCCGTAGATTGCCACCAGCGCGGCCAGCGCCGGAAAGATCGCCAGCAGGGTGTAGAATGTCATGCCTGCGGCGAGCGCAACGATCCTGTGCTCGGTGACGTTCTCGTACACCCGGAACAAGACGTCCTTCCAGCTGCGCGCGGGAATCTCCGAGGGCGAACGCGCCAACCGGCCGTGTCCATCGTCGACCCTGCTCGCGCGTCCCGTGCGCCCGGCCTGTTCGGGCCGCTGATCGAAATAGTGGATCAGGAACGCGAACCCGAGCAGAGCCAGCATCCCGCCGGTGCCAGGTGGGCGCGGGCTGCTCGCGAAGACGCTCGGGGAGTCGCGATGGGCGGCGTCTGACGTCCTGGATCGGCGAAACATGGGATCGGTCCATCACTAGCGGCGAAAAAGGCAACCGGGGCGGTGGACGAATGTTCCGGCATCACGCCATGACGCGCGTTGCCGAGCTCCGCGACGGTGGGGCTGCCTCAGATCTTCAAGAGGCCAACTCGGGCAAGCGCCAACATGCAGATATTTTCGTTCGTCGGTGAACGCGAAGCTGCGACGCCGACACAACAGTTAATGTTGCGCGTGAGGAACGGGCCTGCGCACCGTCGCGTTGCAACGGTACCTTTCAACGCAAGGATAAACGCATGCGCCGCCTGCTGTTTGCTTCGCTGTCTGCCACCGCCGTCCTCGCGGGCTTCGCCGCGATCTCGCCCGCCTCCGCCGCGCAGGACCGCTACTGCCTGCAAGGCAGGATCTGGGGCTATCCGGGCAACTGCCAATTCTCCACCTATCGCCAGTGCCTGGCTGCGGCCTCCGGCACCGATGCCGGCTGCGGTATCAACCCCACCTACGCCTATGCCCGGCAGCGCGGCTACGACCGACGCTATTGAGCGCGGGTCATTGCATCAGCCTCTCGCGCGGTGGACGGGCAGCGCCATCGATCGAGACATGGCTGCGATCGGAAGTTGGCTGCGATTGAAACATGGCTGGCGGCGACATCTCTGGCCGCCACGCCCCCTGGCCCTGCTCTATTGCGTCGCGCAATGGCACCATGATCCGTTAGCTGTTGCGGCAACTCCCATCTGAGGCCGGCAGCCGCGCGTCCTCTCCTCCTCCGCCGCTCCGTGCGCGGAACATTGCGCCTCGCTGTCGCTTATACGGCGACCAATGTCGAACCGGAGGAGGACCATCATGGACGGACTGATTTATCTCGTGGGGTTGATCGTGGTCATCATGGCCGTTCTGTCGTTCTTCGGCCTGCGCTGAGACGGCATCATGGCCATGGAAACCGCGCCGGTCGTCACGTCACCCGTTGCAAGCGCGACGGCCGATAGCTGGACCCTGCAATGGACGCCGGTCGTTGCAGGAGCCATCACCGCCGCTGCGGTCTCTTCGATCCTGATCGGCTTTGCCATGTCGGTCGGCCTCGGTGTCAGCTCCACTGCGCCGACATGGCGCGACGCCTCGGTGGCGCTCTGGCTCCTGTCAGGACTGTATCTGGTGCTGCAGGCGCTGATCAGCTTCGGCTGCGGCGGCTACATGGCGGGCCGCCTGCGCGCGCCGCACGGGCTTGCCGAAAGCGAAGAGATCGAAAAGCGCGACGGTCTGCACGGCGTCGCAGCCTGGGCGCTGGCGGTCGTGCTCGGCGCCACCCTGGCCGTGCTCGGCGCGTCCACGGCGACACGGACCAATCCGCTCACTGCGCCGGCGACGGCCAATGAGCCGTCGGTCCTGAGCTATGAGCTCGACCATCTGTTCCGCGCGCCGCGGCGGGCGCCCAGCCCGGATCTCGCACCCGCGCGTAGCGAAGCCGGACGCATCCTGCTCACGGCGTCGAGCCACAATGGCGTCAGCCCGGAGGATCGCGGCTATCTCGTGCAGATGGTCAGCGGCACGACCGGTCTCGCTGCTCCCGATGCCGAGCGGCGGGTGGATAGCGTGATCGCACAAGCCAAGAGCGCGATCTCGCGCACGCGCGCCGGCACCGTCATCCTGGCGTTCTCGGTTGCCACCGCGCTGCTGCTCGGCGCCGTCGCAGCCTGGGCGGCCGCGGAGAGCGGTGGCCGTCACCGCGACGGCAAGCCTGTCACCGGATGGATGCTGCACGCCAACCGCTTCAGCCGGCGGCGCGACATGTGGCGCCGGCCGATGTCGATGCCGGAATAGAGCACGTCATGAACCGCAAGTGGCCCGGCCCATCGCCGGGCCGCTTCGCATGGCACCGCCGCCGCGAAAGAAGCGTGCAATTCAGGCGAGCCGCAGAATCATCAGGTTCGCGTCGCCGCCATAGCTGCCGGTCGGATCGGTGGCGGCGGCTGCCTTGTCGACTGCAAATCCTTGCCTCTCCCAGAATTGCGTCGAGCCGTTGACGGCGATCAGCGACAGCGACGTCAGGCCGAGCGCACGCGCGTGTCGGATCAGCTCCTCAACGATCACTGTCGCCGAGCCGCTGCCGCGGACCTCGGGCAGCAAGGCGAGATCGTGGATGTAGTAGGTCGATGCGGGCGACGGAATGCTTCCGATCAGCACGTTCAAGGCCGGCGGCCGGCCGAGCTGCCAGGGATGGCTGAGCACATAGCCGGCGATCCCGGCGCCAGCCGCGAGCAGCACGCGGCATCCATCGGGGTGGAGACGCAGGCGCTCCGCGAAAACACGCCTGTCCTCGGGATAGTTCGGGTGCAGGCGGGCCGCGATCCCATCGACATCAGCAAGATCGCCTGGCGCCATTGCACGCCAACTCATGCGGCCCGCGCCGGGCTGGTTCTCACTCACTCGTCCTTGCTCACTTGTCGTTGCTCACTTGGCGAGCGCCAGCCAGCGCTCGCCGGCCGACAGCGCTGCCGGCCACAGCGCCTCCGTCGGCTGCCCGCGATGCAGCGCCTTGCCGACCTCACAGATCGACATGAAGGCCGCCGAGCGCGCCTCCTCCACCTCGAGCGGCTGCTCCGCGCTCGGGCTGCGGACCAGGCCCATCAGGCCGTTCAACGTCTGCAGGGCCGCTTCCGGCGGGCTCGCCTCCGCCGCCCTCAGCGCAGCCACGATCTGCTGCGCCTTTTCCGATTCGGTCATCACGTCGGTCATCGTCGCTTCGTTCGCCCGTGCCTCACGGGAGAACGCTAGCAGCCGGACGAAGGTCGGGCAATGCTTGGGCAGACGGCGCCCCAATGCCGAACGCGCAGCGCCGACGTGCTCCTCAGCTCAACCCTGCCGATGACGTTGGTGTCGATGACGCGCCGGATGTCCAAGAGGTTCTGATCGTGAGGGCGTAGAAGCCGATCGGCGGCGCGCCGCCGCGGGTCCATTTCGCCCCGCTCGACCGAGAGCTCAGGGAGTGCGTGCATCCCCTCCGAGTGCCCGAGCCAGCACGCTGCCAAGCATGCCGGCCTGCGCAGCGCTCCCGCGCCAGGCCACGATCTGATCGGGACGGATCAACGCGAGGTCGGCCTCGTAGAGATCGCGCAAGGCCAGCGGCAAGGTGACGATCTCGACGTCGGCACGCAGCGGCCCCATGGCCTCACGGAGTTGATCCTCATCGAGGTCGCTGCCCTCACGGCGCAGCAGCGTCCATTCGAAGCCGAAGCGGTCGTACAGCGAGATACCTTGCTCCAGCCAGGCATGCGGCGCGCGGCCGCCGGGACAAGCGCTCGGCACGTAGACGTTGGCCGCATCCGGCGGCGGCCGAGTGCCGTCGGGGACGATGATCGGTGAGCCGTCGTAGCGGCCGCCGAAAGTGATGCCGGGGATGTTGAACTCGGCGCGCGCATGCCGATCGAGATAGGCGCTGGCGATGCGCCGAGCCTCGTCGCCGGCCGCTGTCGCGTCCTCGATCTCGGGCACCGCGGCAAACAGGCCGAGCGAATCCGCAAATCGGCGCGCGTAGTCGGTGTTGCGCAGCGCCACCGGACGGCGCTCGGCCTCGTAGCTGTCGAGCAGCGAGACGGGGCTCGTTCCCTTGACGACGCTCGCGAGCTTCCAGCCCAGATTGACCGCGTCCTCGATCGCGGTGTTGTGGCCGAGTCCGCCGGTCGGCGTGAACAGATGCGCCGCATCACCGCCAAGCAAGACCCGGCCGCGCTGCATGCTCTCGGCGACCAGCGCATGACCCGCGGTCCAGGTGAGGTGCGACAGCACCTCGCAGGGAATGGGCGCACCGCAGGCACGCTGGAACGCTGTCCTTGCGTCCTCGGCAGTGATCGCGCGTTCGTCCTCGCCCGGCCGCAGCTGGGTGTGGAAGGCAAACTCGTCGCGGCCGTTCACCGCGGCCATGAAGGCGCGACGGTCACGGTTGAAGCAGACATACATCCAGGCCCGCGCATGCGGGACGCTGGCGTAGAACTCCGACGAGCGCAGATAGACCGCGAGCATGCGGCCGCCCATGAAATCGCGCTCTATTCCCGTCGTTCCGCCATAGGAGATTCCGAGCGATTGTCGCACCCGGGAGCGCGGACCGTCGGCGCCGATCAGGAAATCAGCCACGACCTCGCAGCGCGCACCGTCGCTGACACGCTCGACTTCGGCGGCAATGCCGCCGTCATCGGCGACGTAACCGATCAACCGATGCCCGTAGTGCAGCTGAATGCCTGCAAGCCGCGCTGCGTGCCGACGCAGGATCGCCTCGACGAACTTCTGCGACACCCGATGCGGCAGCTCGGCCGCGCTCCATGAGCCGGACAGACCCTTCACCAGTTCCGTCGCGCGTGCTGCGGACGGCAATTGAAAACGTGCCAGCTCATGCGCCGTGTAGCGCGTGAAATAGGCGACGTCAGTCGGATAGTCCGCGGGCAGGCCGGCGCGCCGGACCTCGTCGGCGAAGCCGAGCCGGCGGAAATGCTCCATCGTCCGCGCCTGCGTCGCGTTGGCCTGCGGGTTGAAGGCCGTTCCCGGCTTCTCGTCGACCAGGATTGCGGACACGCCGCGGCGGCCAAGCTCGTTGGCCAGCATCAGCCCGCACGGCCCGCCGCCCACGATCAGCACCGAGGCGCTCAGACGTTCGATCACGGCGCTTCTCCTCGCAATGGAGGAAGGCTACCGCGCCCCGCAAAATAGTCAAGCAACCTGACTATCTGGCGTCGCTGAGCGTATCGAAGCGGGCGCCGTAGGCCTGCAATCCCTGCAGGATCGCGTCCATCGCCGCCTTGCCGAGCTCCTTGCGCATCTCGGCTTCGGCCACATCGACGGCATCGCCAAACGCCTCCAGCCATTTCAGTCCGGCCGGCGTGAAGCGGACGAGGCGCGCGCGCCGGTCGCTCGGATCGGCCTCGCGCGACACCAGCCCCAGCTCGGCGCATTGATCGACCAGTTCGCCCATCGCCTGCTTGCTCATCGAGGCCCGCCGCGCGAGCTCGGTCAGCCGCGTGCCCTCGACGTCGAGATTGCGCGTGAGGCTGATATGAGCGATCCGCGTTTCGCCGTGACCGCTCTCCGCCATCAGCTGGAGAACCCGGGATTCGAACCGGCGCACCGCATTGTTGAGCAACCGGCCGACATTGGCGTGCCGCCAGGCCGTTCCGGTTCGTCCCGCAAGCGGCGCCGTGCGTGGAGATCGCGCTGTCATGTCGGGAACACCTCGCTTCATCGAGCTACGCTGGACCAGGGTAGCAGGCGCAAGGTGACATCGGGAAAAGCGTGAGTTGTCACGCCAAGAAATGGTCGGAGCGGCAGGATTCGAACCTGCGACCCCTGCGTCCCGAACGCAGTGTGCATCTTCTAAGCTATTGATCTTTCTTGTATGGCCGCTGTTTCCATTCCGCTTTGTTCACGGTCGTTTCACCCAATTCATTGCGATTTCGTTGCGGTCTTCCTGACCGAGAACGACTCAGAAAGTGTCCGTATTGCCTCCTGGCCGGCAGGGTTCGGTAAGCCGAGAATAATTCCGGGTTCTCCCCGCACTCTGGAGCAGCGGAATCAAAAGCTGCGGGTGTCCGCTGTAAAATCTGACCTGCCCTTAAGAATCTCCTCCAGAACGATTTAGAGTCCGACCTGACGAAGGACGGACAGATGAAGCGGAAGCGGTTCACGGAAGAGCAGATCATCGCGGTTGTGAAGGAGCATGAGGCCGGCGCAAAGACGGCGGATCTGGCTCGCAAGCACGGGATATCGGAAGCGACGTTCTACAATTGGAAGGCTAAATTCGGCGGCATGGACGTCTCCGAAGCCAAGCGTCTGAAGGCGCTCGAGGATGAGAACGCCAAGCTGAAGAAGCTGCTGGCCGAGCAGATGCTCGATGCGGCGGCGATGCGGGAGCTGCTCTCAAAAAAATGGTAGGGCCTGCCGCCAAACGCGCCGCGGCGGCGCACCTGCAGGCCAAGCTCGGCCTGTCGGAACGGCGGGCCTGTTCGATCGTCGGGGCGGACCGGACGATGGTCCGCTACCGGTCCCGCCGGCCATCAGACACCGAGCTTCGGAGCCGCTTGCGTGAGCTCGCCAGCGAGCGGCGGCGCTTCGGCTATCGACGGCTGTTCATTCTCTTGCGGCGCGAAGGCGAGTCGTCCGGGATCAATCGCATCCACCGGCTCTACCGGGAGGAAGGGCTTGCGGTGCGCAAGCGCCGCACCCGCCGCAAGGCCTGTGGCGTCCGCGTGCCGATCCTGGTGGAAGCGAAGCCGAATGCGCGCTGGTCGCTGGACTTCGTGTCAGATCAGTTCGCAGGCGGGCGGCGCTTCCGCATCCTCAACATCGTCGATGACGTCACCAAGGAATGCGTGGGAGCAATTGCCGACACTTCGCTCTCGGGGCGGCGGGTGGCGCGGGAGCTGACCTCGATCATCGCCCGGCGCGGCAAACCTGGCTCGATCGTCTCGGACAACGGCACCGAGTTCACCAGCAACGCAGTGCTGGCTTGGTGCAAGGATAACGCGATCGACTGGCACTTCATCGCGCCGGGCAAGCCGCTCCAGAACGCCTTCGTCGAGAGCTTCAACGGCCGGATGCGCGACGAGTTCTTGAACGAGACGCTGTTCTTCGGCCTCGACGACACCAGGCGCAGGCTCGCCGCTTGGGTCACCGACTACAACAACGAGCGGCCGCACTCCTCGCTGAGATACCAGACCCCCCTGGCCTATGCCGCCAACCTCACCGCAACGGGCGATCGGCTGCGCAACCCCGACCAGCTCCGCCAATCGCCCGTTGCTCCACCCGCGCCACTCGGCGTACAACCCATCAGGACTCTAAATGCTACTGGATGAAACTTCGGTGGCAGGTCAAATCAACGCCAATTCTGAATATGGCGCGGAGTTTAGCCCTAGGAGTTTCAATAGGTTATCGGATGATTCAGAAGGCCAATCTCCCGCCGCGCCGAACGTCAAATCCCTCGCTTTCAAATGTAGAGACCCATATCAAGAATGCGGCGGAGCGGTGTTCGCTAAAGTGTAAACCGCCTAGGAACGGAAGCGCGCGGGCCGTTCATTGCGAGCTAGAATCTCCACCCCTCTTTAGCTCAGTGAACTTAGCCGCCATTGTTGGGTTTCCTCTCGTGAGCCTTTTGATCGTGACGTCTTGGGCCTTGTCATTTGCTAGGCGAAGGTTGCGATCCGTCCCTAGCAGAGCCTCTTTGGTCTTCTGCAAGTGATCGATCGACTTGTCGATTTCCTCGATGGCGGTCTGAAAACGTCTCGAGGCAAGCTCGTAGTTTTTCCCAAACGCGGCTTTGAACGAATCGAGCTCTGTTTCGAAGTTTGTGATGTCAATATTCTGCGCCTTAACAAGTGCGAGCTCCGACTTGTACTTCAGCGCATTCATGGCTGCGTTGCGCAGTACCGTGATGATCGGAAGAAAGAACTGCGGCCGAACGACGTACATTTTCGGGTACCGATGGGCCATATCAACGATGCCAGTGTTATACAGCTCGCTGTCTGGCTCCAGCAGAGACACCAAGACCGCATACTCGCACGCTTTTGTAGTTCGATCCCTGTCTAGCTCCTTTAGGAAGTCCTCATTCTTGCTCTTGGTTGAAGTACGATCGCTCTCGTTCTTCATCTCAAACATGATTGATACAATTTCGGTGCCCCCCTCATCGAGGTCACGGAATATGTAATCCCCTTTGCTGCCGCTCCGGGCATCATTGTCTTTTTCGAAATAAGCCCTCGGGAAAGCAGTTGCCCTGATGCGGTTAAACTCGGTCTCGCAGTGCTGTTCGAGAGTCTCGCCAACCATCTTGGTAGATAATCTAGCCTTAAGATCGCGAAGTCGCTCAATCGCCTCGTCGCGATCCTTGATCTGCGTCTCGTACTTATCTTTTAATGATTTTTCAGCGAGCTGCTTCTCCAGCGCCAACTGATCGAGATTGCTTTTGTATTGGTCTCGCTCTTTCTCGGCTGCGATGACCGCCTCGGTTATTGCAAGCTTGCGCTCCATCTCGCCTGCATCGAGTTTCGCCTTGAGCTCCTGAATAGCGACATCCTTATCGGCAGCAATCTTGGTCTCGGCAAGTTGACCAGCATTCTTTGTTTTTTCCAGTTCGCTGGCGAGCTCGTCGCGCTGCTTCTCCACTTTCTTCAGCGCTTCGGTTACTGCAAGCTTGCGCTCTATCTCACCTGCATCGAGTTTGGCCTTGAGCTCCTGAATAACGACGTCTTTGTCGGCAGCAATCTTGATCTCGGCAAGCTGAACAGCATTCTTTGTTTCTTC
>NZ_JAUEYJ010000027.1:0-134273 GCF_032489615.1 Bradyrhizobium sp. SZCCHNR1051
CGGCTGGAACGACATTTGCCGGAAGGGACTTTCACCCTCTCAAGAACCGCGCCTTTCCACGGCGCACCTTATACGCGCTCTCCTCGGGGACCGGGCTTTGTTGCCCCCGTCGCCTGCTGATCATCTCAGCCGGCTTGACCTCAGCATCGGGAGGCCAGGACCACACGATTTCGCCGGCGCATCCTGCCGTTCGTCCGCACGGCAACACCATGCTGCGGCAGAGCTGCGCCCATCGCATCCCGCCTCCACGTTCGTGACGATCGCGAAGCGCCCCTCTTGGTGAGGCGAGACAGGCCCACTGTTTCATGAATTCCGAAAAAGCGAAAGAGGAATCTTGCCGGCTCATGACTGGCGCCGGCGAACGCATTGAGAGCGTTGGCGGAAAAGGTCTTTGCGTGAGTCCGCACGAGGCTGCTCCGACGTCGCGGCTGCGGCTGGTCGCCGCAAGTCCGGGCCTGTGAGTCGCCCGACGGGCAGCGCTGAGCTTCGCCTTGATGAAGGACCGCACCGCTCTCCGGTGACCACCGCGCGGCGTGTGATGCAGTGATGGCGCTCAAAGCCGCGGGTCGATCGGCTCGCTCTCCAGCGCCAGCACCGCGAACACGCATTCATGCACGCGCCGCAGCGGCTCGCGGGCGACGAAGCGCGTGAGCGCCTCGTGGCCGAGGGCGAACTCGCGCAAGGCCAGCTTGCGCTTGCCGTCGAGCCTGCGCTGGCGCAGCCGGACGATGTGCTCCGGCGCATCATATTCCGGGCCGTAGATGATGCGCAGATATTCTGATCCGCGCACCTTCAGCGCCGGCTGGATCAGGCCCTTCGGGCCGCGTGCGACGAAGCTGCGCGGTTTCACCACCATGCCTTCGCCGCCGCCTTCGGTGAGTTGCTCCCACCAGGCGATGGCGTCGGCGACGGCCTGGTCGTCCGCCAGCGCCACTGTCCGCCATTGCGTGCGGGTGACGACGGATGTCGACACGGCCGCCAGCCGGTCGGCGAGGCCCATGTGCCAGACATGGTCCTGGTCGAACCAGACCCGGCCTTCGCTGGCCAGCAGGTGAAACGGCGCGACCTTGAGATCATCGACGCCCGAGACCGGCCAGATGTAGGGCGCCCAGGCCCGGCCATAGCGTATGGCACGTTGCACCCGGTCGCGGACGTGATCGCCGAGCGCTGCGACATCGAGGCCACGCGCGGCGGCGCGATCCAGCGCATCCGCCGCCGCCGAGAGGCCGGCGACCGAGGACGCCGCGACCGGGGCATACTGGCTCTCGATCAGGCTGCCGGCCTTGGCTGACCACGGCATGATCTCGGCATCGAGCAGAGCCCAGTCGGACTGCAGCTCCTGCCACAAGCCGGATTCGTCGAAGGCCAGCCGCAGCCGCGCCAGCAGCGCCTCGGCCATCGCGGCGTCGTTGAAGAAGGCGCGTCCGGTGCGGGTCCAGATCGCGCCGCGCTCGCCGCCGCCAACACCAAAGCGCGCTCTGGCCACCTCGGCGCTCCTGCACAGCGCGATCACCGCGCGCGAGCCCATGTGCTTCTCCTCGCACACGACCTCGCCGACGCCACGGTCGCGGAAATGCGCGAACGCTTCCTCGGGCCGCTCCAGCCAGCCCTCGCGCGCGCTGGTCTCGGACGGCGACATGGTCGGCGGCAGATAGGCCAGCCATTGCGGCGCCAGCGCGAACCGGCTCATCACCTCCAGCGCGGCGGCGGCGTTCTCCTCGGCGACGACGACGCGGTTCAGCAACGTCGTGTCGATCCAGCGCCGGCCGCTGACGTCGGCGATATCGAGCAACTGGTCGGCCTCGGCCTGGGCCGAAGCGCTGCCGGCACGGGCGGCGAGCGGACGCACCGGCTCGCACCAGACGCGCTCGGCCTCGACATCGACGATCTCGCGCTCAGGCCAGCGCAGCGCGGTCAAGCGTCCGCCGAACACGCAGCCGGTGTCGAGGCAGAGCGTGTTGTTGACCCATTCCGCGTTGAGCACCGGCGTGTGGCCATGGACCACGCTGGTCGTCCCGCGATAGTTCGCGGCCCAGTCGGCGCGCACGGGCAGGCCGAATTCGTCGATCTCGCCGGTGGTCTCGCCATAGAGCGCGAACTCGCGCACCGCGCCGGAGCCGCGGCCGATCATCTCCTCCTTCAGCCCGGCATGCGCGACCGCGAGCCGGCCGCCATCGAGCCAGACATGGCTGCGCAGGCCGTCGAGGAACGACGGCAGCGCGTCGCGGAAGCTGCGGTTTTCCTTCGCAAGCTGATCGATCGTGGCCTGCAGGCCGTGCGCGATCGTGATCTTGCGGCCGGCGAGCCAGCGCTGGAATTTGCGGTCGTGATTGCCCTGCACGGCATAGGCGGTGCCCGCGGCCGTCATGCTCATGACGATGCGCAGCACATCCGGCGAGCGCGGGCCGCGATCGACGAGATCGCCGACGAAGACGGCCTTGCGGCCGGCCGGCGGCGTCACGGTGACCGCGCGATCGCCCCCGGCCTCGGTCCATGTGACCTGATAGCCGAGCTTCGCCAGCAGCGCCTGCAACTCATCGGCGCAGCCATGGACGTCGCCGATGATGTCGAACGGCCCGCCGTCGTGGCGCTTGTCGGTCCACAGCGGCTGCCGCGTGAGGGTGGCGGCCTCGATCCGCTCGACGCTGTCGAGCTTCCACACCTGGCGAAAGCCCTCGCGCTGCAGGCCGCCGAGGCCGCGGCGGATCTCCGACACCATGCGCTGCACGACTGGCCCGCCGAAAGTGCGCTCCGGCCGTGTCCGGTTTCTGTCGATGCAGATGTCGATGCCGGGATCGAACACGATCGCGACCGGCAGCGCATGCCATTTGCGCGCCAGCTCGATCCAGCCCTTGCGGTCCGCGGGGCGCACATTGGTGGCGTCGATCACCGCGAGGCGGCGATGCTTGAGGCGTCGGCCTGCGATCTCGCGCACGATGTCGAAGGCATCGGCGGAGACGCTCTGATCGGTCTCGTCGTCCGCGACCAGCGCGCGGCAGTGATCCGAGGAGATCACCTCGGTCGGCAGGAAATGCCTGGCGGCGAAGGTCGACTTGCCGGAGCCGGTCGAGCCGATCAATACGACCAGCGAGAAGTCGGGGATGTCGATGTTCATGGAATTGCTCAGCGGGTGAAGACGGCCATCTGGGTCGGCGCGCCGAAGGTCTCGTCATGGTGGCCGATACCGGAGAAGGCGACCTGATAGGTGAAGGCTGCGCAGATGCGCTCGGCCCAGGCGGCGAACTCGGCACGGCTCCATTCGAAGCGATGGTCGCGGTGGCGGAACTGGCCTGCGGGCAGGCTCGAAAACAGCGCATTGTAGTCGGCGTTCGGCGTGGTCACGATCACGGCGCGCGGACGCGCTGCACCGAACACGACGCGCTCGACCAGCGGCAGCCGGTCGGGATCGAGATGCTCGATCACCTCGACCAATGCAGCGGCATCGACGCCGGCCCAGCGGTCGTCGCGATAGGTCAGCGAGCCGTGGAGAAGCGTGACGCGGCCTTCGGGCGGGCCGCCTGGCCATCCCAGCTTCAGTCGCCTGGACGCGCGCTCCAGCTCATGCGCGGCAGGATCGAGCCCGATCAGCCGGGTCACCCAGCGCTCACGCACGAGGAGCTGCAGCAGCTTGCCTTCGCCGCAGCCGAGGTCGGCGATGGCCTTGGCGCCGCTCGTGCGCAGCGCGTCGACGACCGCTTCCATCCGCAGGTCGTTGAGCCGGATCGGCCGTTCCAGCGTGTCCTCGGACTCGCTGCGCGCCTCCGGCTCCAGCGCGTCGTCCTGCGTCTCGGGCGCAAGGCGTTCCAAAGCCGCGCGTGCGAGTACGCCGCGGTGGCGCAGATAGCGGCGCACGATCAGCTCCCTCGCAGGATGCGTGTCGAGCCAGCCTTCGCCGCGCTTGAGCAGCTTGTCGATCTCCTCGTCGCCGACCCAATAGTGCTTGGCGTCGTCCATCACGGGGATCAGCACGTAGAGATGATTGAGGAGCGCGCTGAGCCGCGCGGTGCCGCGCAGCGTGAGCCGGACGTAGCGGCTCGACGCGTCGCCCTGCGGCCCCGGGATCGCGGCGAGATCGACCTGCCAGCCGAGCGGCTCGAACAATTGCCGCAGCACGGCTTCGCCGCCGCGCAGGGGCAGGGGCGTCACCACCGCCTCGAGCGCAATGGCGCTGTCGGCGAGCTCCTGGCGCGCGCTGCTGACGCCGTTCATCGCGGTCCGGAATGCCTTGTTGAGCGCGACAGAGAGGAAGGACGACGCCGCGTAGGGGCGGTCGTTGACATATTGGTCGAGCAGGCCATCGCTCTGCCCCTTGCCGCGCACGAGCCCGATCGGATCGACGTCGAGCATCAGCACCGCCTCGCAGCGGCTCTCGCTGGCCTCGGGATAGAAGATCAGCGCCTTGCCATAGGTGAGCGCGAGCTCGTGCAGCCGCTCCGGATGCTTGTTGAGTAGGTAGCCGAGATCGGTGGCGGGCTGATGGGTGGTGGCGATGGACAGGTACATGAGGTCAGATACCGGATGAGGAAACAACGATCCAGTGCTTCGAAGCCAAAGTTTGGCGGTGGCCGTTCTCGCATTCGCTTTCGCATCGGATCTGGGAGCGCTGGACAAAAGGTACGCCATCTCCGCAGGACGACTCTTGCGGAGAACGAGGGCAGGGACGCAATTCGGCTCGAATCGTCATGGAATTGACTTCGCATGAGCAGAGTCCTGAAAATCGCCGGGCTGCTGGTGCTGATCTGCGCCGGCTTCATGTTCTTCAACAACGCCAATCTGCAGGTGACAAAGGAGGCTGGGCGGCTGCATCTCCTGGCTCATCGAGGTGTGTCACAGCAGTTCGATCGCACCGGCCTGACGAGCGAAACCTGCACTGCGGCGCGGATGCTGCCGCCGACGCATGACTATCTCGAGAACACCATCGCCTCCATGCGCGCGAGCTTCCTGGCCGGCGCCGATATCGTGGAATTCGACGTGCACCCAACCACCGATGGCCAGTTCGCGGTGTTCCATGACTGGACGCTCGACTGTCGCACCGATGGCAAGGGCGTCACGCGCGAGCATGCGATGACGGCGTTGCGGCAGCTCGACATCGGTTATGGCTACACCGCCGATGGCGGCCGCACCTATCCATTCCGCGGAAAGGGCGTCGGCCTGATGCCGTCGCTGGACGACGTGCTCGCGACCTTTCCGGACAAGTCGTTCCTGATCAACGTCAAGAGCAATGATCCGGCGGAAGGCCGGCTGCTTGCCGCGGCACTTGCACCGATCGACGCTGCGCAACGCGGGCGGCTGATGGTGTATGGTGGCGATGCGCCGATCGCGGCGCTCAGGGCGGCGCAGCCGGGGCTGAAGGTGATGTCGCGCGGCATGCTGAAGAGCTGCCTGCTGCGATATATCGGATATGGCTGGACGGGGCTGGTGCCGTCCGCATGCCGGAACATGATGGTGCTGGTCCCGGTCAATGTCGCGCCGTGGCTCTGGGGCTGGCCAGACCGTTTCCTCGAGCGCATGGCACAAGGAGGAAGCAGCGTCTTCGTGGTCGGTGCCTATCATGGCGAGACATTCTCCACCGGACTGGATTCGCCGGACGACATCGCCCAGTTGCCCAAGAACTTCGCTGGGGGCGTGATGACGGACGAGATCGAAACGGTGGCGCCGCTCCTGAAGCACGCTCCGCAAAGAGATCAATCGAGCCGGCCGTAACCGCGCAGCATGGGAAGGGGACCCGGGCGCGTCTGTGACGCGTCCGGGTCCGTTGTCGTCAGTGCAGGGTGGCGCCTCGCAGCGTCTCCTCCTGCGCCGCGATCCAGGCGATCACGGCCTCGGAGAAGCCGTCGACCCGCGTCCAGGGTCCGTAACCGACCCCGTGCTGGTACGACGCCACGTTGACCATGGTCCCGCGCGCCTTGGGCGACGGCACCGCATCGTGGCTCTGCTCGTCGGTGAAGACGATCAGGCGGTCTCCCTTGCGGTCGATCTCGCCGACCGCACGGCCGAGATAGGTCCCGGAATGCGGCTGCGACCCGAGGATCGCATCGCGCAGCGCAAAGCCACGGCGCGGCGGCACCTTCACGATCTTGTCGCTGAACGTGAAGATCTCCACCTCGTCGCAGACCTCGCGGGCGAGGATCGCGAGCCCGCACGCAGCCTCCGCGCGCGTCATCTCTGACTGCGCGGACAGCTTTGCGAACATCGATCCCGAGACGTCGATCAGGAGCCGCGTGCGACCTGGCAGCCGCGCGTAGCCCTTGATCGCGCCCAGCATCGCCTGCTCGAGCTCGGGCTCGAAGTCCGGCGCATGCCGCGCCGCCGTGATGAACCGATACGGCAGGATCCTGTCCGTCCGCATCGTCTCGATCGCGGCCGCGATGGTTGCCCGCGGCACCCCGACCTCTCGCATCAGGCGCAGGTTGCGCAACAGCGCCAGCGCTCCGAGCCGCTTCTCGGCGAGCAGCCGCTCGAAGCTTGCGCGCTTGTCCGCGCCCTTCGACAGCGCGACCTCCCAGGTGTTGGGCGAGGGCAGCTCGCTTGCGGCGAGCTGCTTCCACACCGCCTCCTGGGCGGCATCCCTGGGCTTGGCGTGCACCAGGAACAGGACGTCGCGGAGCCGCACCGGTCCTTCGCGGTCATACTTCGCGAGCTGATAGGCGTCGAACTTCGTGAACGCCTTCGCCAGCCCCTTCTTGACCTGCGCCGACACCGGCTGCCGCCTGCGCTGCTGCTGCGGACCCAGCGAGTCCGCCCAATAGATAGCGAGCAGCTCGGTCATCTCGTCCGGCCGCTGGATGATGCGCGCCAGCGTCTCGGCGACCAGCGCACGGTGCTCCGGCAGCCGCGCCATCTCGCGGGCGACGAGCAGCGGCGCGTGCCGCAGCTTCATCTCCTCGCGCGCGCGGACCGCGAGCTGCGCCGCCTCGCGCGGCGCGACCTGCGGCACCAGCGCCTTGATGCGCTCGGCGACCGACACACCGTCCTCGTAGAACTGGTCCTCCCACAGCAGGCAGCTCAGCAGCGTACGCTGCAGTGCCTGCTCGGGCGCGAGCTGCCGGGACGGCGCACCCTCATGGGTGAAGGCGCGCAGGAACTTGTTGAGCCTGACCATGATGGCCTCCTCTCTGGGTTGATCTTGGTTGATGACGGGTGGAAGGGACGTCACGCGTGATCTCGTGCGGAGACCACGCGTCACAGATGACCACGCGCAGGGAACGGGCGAATGCTGAGCTCCGCTCCACTCGCGTGGAGCGGATAGTGCTCTGCCGCTGAGCTACCGGCGCATGGAACGCCGGATGGGACTCGAACCCACGACCTCTCGATTAGCAATCGAAGTATCAGCACTCTTCACCACGGCACGTGGAAGAAGGTGGCGCAGCAGACGTCTGCGCCGCAACGATCTGACCGCCTGTTCGAAGACGATCAGTTGAGATGGATCACGAGCCGGGAACAGGCGACGGCTGAGACCCGGTCGCTGATGGACCGGACAGCGCTCTGACCTCTGAGCTACCGGCATGGCGCCGGGCGGGAGTCGAACCCGCGACCTCTGGCGTGGAAGGCGAAGTAACAGTCGTCTTCACCACGGCTCGTGGATGCGGTCGGCGGGGAATAGGCGATGCTGTTGCTGCCCCAATGGGGCGCTCGGTTTCAACGAAGTAACAGACATCTTCACCACCGCCTTGCCCGCCCGGCGGTCGCCGAGTGGCGTTGATGGCATGCTGGGGAACAGGCGGTCTCGGCGATCAATGACGCCAACGCAGGTCATCCGAAAGAAGAACAACCGAAACCCGCGACTCGACGGCCCTCGCATGGCCGCCTCCACGGTACGTGACGCCATAGGCGGGATTCGAACCCGCATCACCAATGGTACGAAGGAGCCGACACCTTCACCACCAGCAGCTCCCGGCCGCGAACGACCGGGAATTCAAATAGCTTGTCTGCGGCGCGCGTTTGCGCCGCATGTTGCGAGCTCCAAGGAAGCTCGCTCTGCCATCGGTGTCCGGCGTTGCCGCCTCGTTCCCTCCGACAGGCCCCGCGCGCTCGGGCACGCGCATCACCTGCGCGAGCCCCGGGATCCGGGTCTCCCGTTCCGGCTGACAGCCGGGACTTCCGTTGGTTTCGCCGTGCAGGCCGCTCGCGTGAGGGCAACAAAAAACCCTCCGGAGCGGCTGGCTCGGGAGGGTCCGTGTGATGCGGACTGTTGATCTTGCCTCAAGCAAGACCGCTCCCCCGAGCATGGCGTGCGCCATCCACCGGCATGACGCCGTTGGACGTGCGGATGAAGTGTTCGTAGCCGAAGGACATCGTCTCGCTCATGTTTGTCGCGGGCGCAGTCGCTCGCGAGGCCGCGGGACATACGCCGCTTTGTTGGGGCTGTCAACAGCGTGTCTTCGAACTTTTTTGCCGACTGCGGCGGCCTTGATCTGCAACAACGCGCCGATGCGATGCCGGCGTATTGTCATCTTTGGCTCGATTGCAGCGGAACATGCAGGCGTGTTTGCTATGAACCGGCGAACGGTATTGTTAGGAACGGGGAGCGCGATTGCTGCCGCCATGCTCGGCGCTGCATCCTGGCGCGCGATCACGGGGACGATGCACGACTATGAGACGTATAGCGCCCGACTGCGCGCGCCGCTGTCGCCCGATATCACTTCGGTGATCCGCTACGCGACGCTTGCAGCCAACAGCCACAACACGCAGCCCTGGCGCTTTCGCGTAGCGCAGGATGCGATCGAGATCATGCCCGATCCGTCACGCCGCACGCCGGTGGTCGATCCGGACGACCATCATCTGTTCGTCAGCCTGGGCTGCGCGGCCGCCAATCTCGCGATCGCCGCGGATGCGAGCGGCCGTCCGGGCGAGCTCAGCAGCGACGGCCGGACGGTGCGGTACAGCTTCACGAACGGCACGGCGCATGACGATGCGCGGCTTGCGGCAATCGTCCGCAGACAGTCGACGCGCGCGGAGTATGACGGACGACCAGTGCCGCCAGGCGATCTCGCCGCGCTGCAGGCCGCGTCAACCATGCCAGGCGTCGATCTCGCGATCATCACGGCTCCCGCAGCGATCGCCGCCATCCGCGATCTCGTCGTCGCCGGCAATGATGCGCAGATGCGCGATGCGGCGTTCATGCGCGAACTGAAGAGCTGGCTGCGGTTCAATCCGCGCAGCGCGATCGAGACCGGCGACGGGCTGTTCGCGGCTGCCAGCGGCAACCCGTCATTGCCGACCGCGCTCGGTGGCCTCGCCTTCGATCGGCTCTTCAATGCAGCATCGGAGAACGACAAATACGCGCGGCAGATTCGCTCATCGGCCGGTGTCGCCGTATTCACCGCCGAGCAGGCCGATGCCTCGCATTGGATCAGGGCCGGGCAGGCGTGCCAGCGCTTCGCGCTCGAAGCAACGCGGCTGGGCCTGAAGCTCGCCTTCATCAACCAGCCGGTCGAAGTGGCCGCGTTGCGGCCAGAGCTGGCGCGCGTGGTCGGAACGACACGGCGGCCGGATCTCGTGCTGCGCTTCGGCTACGGGCCGGCGCTGCCCTTCTCGCCGCGGCGACGCGTTGCCGATGTGCTGAGTTCATGAGTCGTTCCTGTCAATCTTGACGGATTTGCGACTCGGTGCATTGCTTCGCTGCATGTTCGAGAACACCCGATTTGCACGCATGAGCGACGGGCATTATTGCCTGGTGCGCGACCTTGGCCTGGTCAAGGGCGGCAAGGGCATGCGCCATCATGAAGTGGTGGTCGATTTCAGCTATCGCGGCATGAAGGTGTTTGCCAAGCAGGGCGCGTCGTCGCTGATGCGCCGGGTCGCGGCGAAGCTCGCGCAGCATGACGCCACGTCGAAGCTTCCGGCGCTGCTGCGCGTGCGTCTGCGCGAGCCGCAGTAGCGTCAGCGCTTCCGCCGAAGCTTACGGCTCTGCGGCGTCGCGATCGGTCGTTTCGGGTCGTAGGGGCTGTTCGGATTGACGTCGAGCTCGACGTCGGTGACGCAGTATTGCGGCTGGCGGTGGCTGCGCCCCGAATGCCAGCGCCCCTGGCGCAGCTCGACCTTGCTGATGTCAGCGACATCGAAGCACTTCCATTGGCCGCCCGGCGGCAGGCCGCTGCTCGCGCCGCCCGCGAACTGGAACGCGAGCACGCGCTCGCGGCCGGCGGTGTGGCCGAGGATGATCGGGCAGATCGCGCGGGCGAAGCCGCCATACATGCACAGCACCTGCTGGCGTGTGATCATCGCCTGCATGATCAACTGGTAGGTCGGGCTCGGCATGCTGGCTTTCTGCACGATGCAGCAACATAAGACCGTCGGCCGCATGCGGTTCCGCATCGAACCTTGCAGCGGCGGCTCACGGGGTTAGATTGAGGCCTCAGCGACAAAGCGAGCAAGAGCCACGATGTCCGATCTCTCCAGCTTCCCGATCACCACGCGCTGGCCGGCGCAGCATCCCGACCGCATCCAGCTCTATTCGCTGCCGACCCCGAACGGCGTCAAGGTCTCGATCATGCTGGAGGAGACGGGCCTGGCCTACGAGCCGCACACGATCGATTTCGGCAAGGACGACCAGAAGACCCCGGAATTCCTCTCGCTCAATCCGAACGGCAAGATTCCCGCGATCATCGATCCCGACGGTCCCGGCGGCCAGCCGCTCGGCCTGTTCGAATCCGGCGCAATCCTGCAGTACCTTGCCGAGAAGACCGGAAAATTCCTGCCGAACGATCCGGCGCGGCGCTGGCAGACGATCCAGTGGGTGCATTTCCAGATGGGCGGCATCGGTCCGATGTTCGGGCAGCTCGGCTTCTTCCACAAATTCGCCGGCCGCGAGTACGAGGACAAGCGGCCGTTGCAGCGCTATGTCGCGGAGAGCAGGCGGCTGCTCGGCGTACTCGACGACAGGCTTGATGGCCGGCAGTGGATCATGGACGCCGACTACACCATCGCCGACATCGCGACGCTCGGCTGGGTGCGCAACCTGATCGGCTTCTACGGCGCGCGCGAGCTCACAGCCTTCGATGAGTTCGCGCATGTTCCGGCCTGGCTCGAGCGCGGGCTGGCGCGGCCGGCGGTACAGCGCGGGCTGGAGATCCCGCAGCGGCCGTGATCGTCAGCGAGGCCGATTTCGAACGTTGCATGGCCGAGCTGCTGTCCGCGCCGGCCACGCCGGGCGACGGCGTGCTGCCGTCCGACAGCGTGATGTGGCGCGTGCATCGCGAGGCCGCGCTGTTTCTCGGCGCAGGCCGCGCGCTGCTGTTGCAGCTCGCCCATCCCTGGGTGGCGGCGGGCGTTGCCAAGCAGTCGAAGGTGTTCGCCGATCCGCTCGGCCGTTTCCACCGCACCTTCGGCATCGTCTACACCATGGTGTTCGGCACGCGCGCGCAGGCGGTTGCCGTGGCGCGGCGGTTGTATCGGCGTCACGCCGCGGTCGACGGCGTCATGCCTGAGACGGTCGGACCGTTCGTGGCCGGCTCGCACTATCGCGCCAACGACGTCGACGCGCTGCGCTGGGTCCATGCCACCCTGGTCGAGACTGCGATGATGTCCTACGGCCTGTTGTGTCCGCCGCTCGGCGATGACGAGCGCGAGCAATATTGGCGTGAGGCGATGCGCTTCGCCGGTCTGTTCGGGATTCCGCATGAGGTGCTGCCGCCGGACTGGGGGGCTTTCAAGGCCTATGCGGCCGACATGATGGAATCGGAGACGCTGACGGTCAGCACGGCCGCGCGCGACATCGCGCAGCGCATCTTCTCGGGCGAGGCGACCTGGATCGCACCGCCGCGTTGGTTCACGGCGCTGACGGCCGAGATGTTGCCGGAGCGGCTGCGGCTTGCGTTCGGGCTGCCTTATGGCGAGCGCGAACGCCGCAGCGCCGCGCGAGCTCGAGTCTGGTTGCCGCGCGCCTATGCGGTGCTGCCGGAGAGATTGCGCACCGTCGGCCCTTATCAGGAGGCGATGGCGCGCATCGAGGGGACGACGTGTCCGCCGTTCACGCGGCTGCTCAACCGTGTCTGGATCGGACAGCCCAGCATGGGCAGCCCGTTCGAACAGCGTGCAGAACGTGCGCGGAGCGGAACGGTCTGAGGCCGGCGCGCTTGCGGCGCAGACGACGGATCATGGCCGTGGAGCGAGCTTGAGCGTGATGCCGCGAACCTCCTGCGGCGTCGGCGCGCGGCTGCCGCCGGGTTGGCTGATGCTGAGACGGATCGACAGCCGTCCACTCTTGATCGCCTCCTTCGGCACCGGAAGCGCGTAGGTGCCGGCCTCCGCACCAGTGCGAAGGCCGAATGGCGAGATGGTCCCGAGCGGCATCCCGGACGCCGTCGTCACCGTCACCTCCTGGCCTCGCCCCAGTGCGCCCAGGCTGATCTCGACGACTGGAGCGTCGCTCGCATCCAATGGCCGCGGCAGGACCAGATCGATGGCTCTGAACGGCTCCGCCCCCAAGGACGAGGCCGGCCGCAGCACGGCACATAGCAGCACGGCGCAGGCTCGCAGCGCGGCGCGCCTCCCGTTCATGGGCGCAGCGGTCCGACCGAGAGCGCTTTCAGCGTCGGCGCAGCGCCGACGCCGCCCGAGGGCACGACGCGGATGCTCAGCGGCTGGTTGGGCGCGGCCCGCAGGGCGGAGAAGGCCTCTCGCTTGGTCGGCAGCGGCACCGCGAAGGTCGCATCCATGGTCATGGCCATGCCCGGCATCATCGATCCGAAGAAGGCGATGGTGCCTGCATAATATGGGCTGTCAGCCGTGACCTTGGTGACGTTGGCGGGCGCGTTCACCAGGACGTCGAACTCGCGCACAGTCGAATAGCCGCTCGGGCGGGGCAGCGTGATCTGCGCCATCAGCGGCTGCGGCCGCGCTGCCGCCAGATGCGCTTCGAGCGCATCGCCGGGGATCCTCACCGTGCCCACATTGGCCTTGACCGAGCCCTGCTGCGGCTTGGCCTGCGGCGCCGAGGCGACCGCGGGCGGATTGACGATGTCCTCACCGAAGCCCGGCGCATAGTCGTAGTCGAAGCGATCGGTCGAGATGTAGTCGTCGGCCTTGCTGGGGCCGACGTAGCCGCCCTTGCCGTCGGCATAGAACAGGAAGGGCTCGTCGGAGAACGTCTTCAGGTCGGCGCCCTGCGGCAGGTAGGGAAGCTTGAGCCGCTGCTGCTTGCGCGTCCAGACATCCCAGAGCCGGTCCATGTTCGAATGATGCAGGAAGAAGATCGGGTCGACCGGGGACAGGAAGTTGGTCATGTTGCCGTAGGGGCCGGGATCGAGCGGGCCGACGCCGCCGATGTAGTTGTGGACCTTGTTGTGCGGCAGGCCTTCCAAGGTCGAGAACTTGGTCGCGCCGTTCGGCTGGGTGTTGTGCGAGGCGGTCTTCGAGCTGGTGAAGCTCAGATAATTGTCGACGTTGTAGAAGTCGGTCGGCAGCAGGCCCGCCATGATCACGAAGGGCGAGACGTCGTAGGTGGTCTTGGCGTCGAGCTTCGGATTGTCGCGTGACAGATAGCGTGAGGCGCAGGTGGTGGCGAAGGCCTCATTGCCGGAGATGCCGGCATTGGCGGACGGCGAGAAGCCGGTGACGTCGTTCCAGAGATCGTCGATCGACTTGTAGCCGCGGATCTCGAGCTGGCCGCGCTGATCCTTCGACAGGCTGTTCCAGTAATCCGTCAGCGCCGGCTTGATGAACGAGGTGAAGACCGCGAGATTCCCGGTGAACGGCTGATACGCGCGGTCGGTCGGTGTCAGTACGGCGTCGAACATGCCGGCGGGAATCTCCGGCAGTTCGGTCCAGTCCCAATAGGGCAGCGCGAAATCGTCGTCGCCACTGAGGGCGCGGATCGATTGCTCGAAATAGCCGAGATAGCCGCGATGCCAGACGTAGAACCACCAATTGCCGTGCGGGCAGTCCATCAGGTGGATGAACGCGTTGCGGAACCAGTTCTGCGGATGGTTTGCGGGAAGCTGCAGCATGGCGGCGACGCCTTTGGCGTAGCTCGCCAGCATCTTCTGGCCTTCCGCGCTGGTGACGTTGTGGCGGCGATATTTCGCGGCGGCGCGGCTCGGCCTCGGCGAGATGACGGTGGAGGCTGCGGCCATCGCGGCCGTCGCCAGGAATGTCCGGCGGGTCTGTCGCAATCCCATGCTCATCTGAAATGAATCCTGGTTGGAAAAGCGCCATGATGCGGTCTCGCGCTTGCAATCTCAAGTAGCAATTGCGTGTGATGGATGTATGATGCCACCTGAGAGGTTTGCCGATGAACGCGCTGACGCTGCTGATCATCCGCCATGCAGAGAAGCCGGACGGCGACGCGACAGGCCCGGGCCTGACCCACGAGGGCCAGCCGGACTCGAAGTCGCTGGTGATCTTCGGCTGGGAGCGGGCAGGGGCCTGGACGGCGCTGTTCGGCAGCGGACTGGGCGGCACGGATTATCCGACACCGCAGGCGGTCTATGCCGCCGATCCCGACACCGCCGAGGACGGCTCCGACCCGAGCCGCCGGCCCTATGAGACGGTGCTCGATTTGGCTGCGCGCGTCGGCCTCGACAAGCCGAACACGTCCTTTGCGAAGGGGCAGGAGGCGGCGCTGGTCGAAGCCCTGCTATCGCTGTCCGGCACCGTGCTGGTGGCTTGGGAGCACAAGGCGATCATCTCCGACATCCTGCCGCGGCTGCCGGTGAGCAATGAAAGCCAGTTACCGACCCACTGGTCCGGCAAACGCTTCGATGTGGTGCTGCGGTTCGATCGCGCCGACGGCGGGGCGGAATTCACGTTCAGCGAGCTCTATCCCTGCCTGATGCCGGGGGATTCCGACAAGCCGCTGCAGAGCGATCCGAACGACGGGTGAACCACCAAGCCGGAGATATTATCCCCAGGGAAGAGGGTGCGGCGCGATGCTGCCGCCCGGATCGTGGTAAATGGGTCTGTCGAACGCGCGATCGCGTTCGCCGGATTACAATGCATGCCGCTTCCTTTCAAAAGGCCCCAGGCCATCCGGTCCTTCTTCGGCCATGCCGCCTTTCAGAAGGCCGAGCATATTCAGCTTCGCGGAGGGGTTCTCGATCTCGACATCAGCGATGACGGCCGGGAACTGGCGGCCTCGGTGCAGGGATCGCAATCCTGGCCCTATGAGGTCGAGATCAGGCTGGAGCGGGACCAGCACGGGCGCTTGGACGTATCCGGCACATGCACGTGCCCGATGCAGCACAATTGCAAGCACGTTGCGGCGGTTCTGCTCGAAGCCATCGAGCCGTCGGAGAACGACCTGGATCAGGGGACTCCGCCAAGGGCGGCGGGAAAGACAGCAGGGCAGGCGGGCACAGTGGTGCTGCCGCCAGAGATCAGCGCGTGGCTCAACAAGATCGGCGCGGTCAGCCGTGGCGATAGCTATCCCCCCGCGGTGAGGCAGAGGTTGATCTATGGCGTGCAGCCCCATTCCGAGCCGGGAGGTGCACCTTTTCCGGTCGTCCGTCTGTGGTCGGTCCGGCTGGGCAAGGACGATAGCTTTGCCTCCGCGTTCGCGAAGGTCGATCAACTGCGGACAAGTGCCGCGCATGCGCCGGCGTTCTATCGCGACATCGACATCGCGATCGCGGCGTGGCTTGGACATCAAGTCTATCTCGACGGACAATGGGCGTTCCGGATCGGCTCTGCCGCGCTGCTGAAGCGAATCGTCGAGACCGGCCGGGCGTATTGGCGCGATCATACCGGGCCGCTGCTGCGCTGGGGCGACATCCGCGGCGGCCGCATCGAATGGCAGCCGGTCGGCCTGCGAGGCATCGGCGCAAGGCTCGTGGTCGATGGTCTGACGGCCCTGCATGCCGAGCCGCCCATCTATGCCGACGAGAACAGCGGCGTCGTCGGCGAGGCCGATCCCGGTATAGATCCGCGAACCGCGCATCACCTGCTGAGCGCGCCGACGTTGCCGAAGGCGCTGATCGGCGAAGTGTCCCGGCGTCTCAGCCAGCGGCTGCCCGCGCTCGATCGCGCCCTGCTGCCGTCGCCGCCGAGCGAGGTCGTCAAGATCGAGGCCAAGCCGGTGCCTGTTCTGCACCTGCGACGCGGACCTTATCCCGGCTATGGCTTCCGCGGCGTCCACACCAGCGGGCTTCCACTCGGCGTGATCCGCCTGGCCTTCCGTTACGGTCCGATCGAAATCGAGACCAAGAGCAGCGCCAACGGGATGGAGGTGTTCCACGACGGACGGGTACACCTCGTCACGCGGGCCAAGGCGGACGAGCGAAAGACGTCCAAGCGGCTGAGCGATCTCGGCCTCGTTCCGCTCAAGAAAGTCCAGACCTACAGCTTCGGTGGCCACGGTGACGATCTGACCTTCGCCGACGAAGGTCGCTGGCTGCAGTTCATGCATCTCGAGCTCGAGGCATTGCGGGCGGAGGGATTCGAGATACGGATCGATGATGCCTTCCCGTTCCGGATGGCCGAGTCCTCCGGCCTCATCGACATGGAGATCGAAGGGAGCGGGATCGACTGGTTCGAGTTCGGCTTCAAGATCGACATCGACGGCAAGCCGCATGATCTCGCCGAGCTGCTGGCGCGGCTGCTCGCGCAGCCCGGGATCGTTGACGCGCTGGCCGACGCGGACTCCACCGCGAAGCACATGTATGTGCCGCTGCCCGACGGCCGACACCTGGCGCTCGCGGCCGGCCGCTTCCTGCCGGTTCTGCTGGCGCTGCAGACGATGCGGCTGAGCGGCGGCGGCTTGGATGCGTCGGGCAAGCTCAAGCTGTCTCGTGCGCAGCTCGTGCCGCTGCTGGCGCACGATCCGGGCGCATTCAAGGGCCCCGATGATCTGCGCCGGCTCGCGGATCTGGTGCGGCAGCATCGGCCGGATGAATTGAAGCTGCCGGCCGGCTTCACCGCCACGTTGCGCCCCTATCAGCGGCAGGGCGTCGCCTGGCTCGATCTCCTGCGGCAGGCCAACCTCGGCGGCGTGCTCGCCGATGACATGGGCCTCGGCAAGACCGTCCAGGTGCTGGCCCTGCTCGCGCTCGAGAAGGCGCGCGGCGCGCTGGCGAGGCCCGTGCTCATCGTCGCGCCGACCAGCCTGATGACGAACTGGTTCAACGAGGCAAGCAAGTTCGTTCCTGACCTGAAGGTCCTGGTGTTCCACGGCGCCGCTCGCAAGGAGCTGATCGCGCAGATTTCGGAGCACGACGTCGTGCTCACCACCTATCCGCTGATCGCGCGCGACCATGAGCTCATCCTGGGACGGGACTGGCACATGGCCATTCTCGACGAGGCGCAGACCATCAAGAATCCCAATGCCGCCACGACGCGCTGGCTCAATGCGATCAAGGCCAGCCACCGCTTCTGCCTGACGGGCACTCCGATGGAGAACCATCTCGGCGAGCTCTGGTCGATCATGAGCTTCGTCAACCCCGGCTATCTCGGCGACAAGACCGCGTTCACGCGCAACTGGCGCACGCCCATCGAGAAAGAAGGCAATGCGATGCGGGCGGCGGCGCTGACCCGCCGCGTCAAGCCGTTCCTGCTGCGGCGGACCAAGGAGGAGGTTGCGTCCGAGCTGCCGGCCAAGGTCGACATCGTGGAGACCGTCGCGATCGACGGCAAGCAGCGCGATCTCTATGATTCGATCCGCGCGGCGATGGCGAAGAAGGTGCGCAAAGCCCTTGACGAACGTGGTCTCGCGCGCAGCCACATCGTCGTGCTCGAAGCGCTGCTGCGGCTGCGCCAGGTCTGCTGCGACCCGCGGCTGGTGAAGCTCGACGACAAGGTCGAGCGCCCCTCGGCCAAGTTGGACCGGCTGATTGAGATGGTCGAGGAACTGCTCAGCGAGGGGCGCAAGATCATCATCTTCTCGCAGTTCACCTCGATGCTCTCCCTGATCGAGGAGCGTTTCGAGGCGGCTGACATCGCCTACGAGCTGCTCACGGGCGACACCCGCGATCGCAAGCGGCCGATCGAGGCGTTTCAGAGGGGAGACAGCCCGGTGTTCCTGATCAGCCTGAAGGCCGGCGGAGTCGGCCTCAACCTGACGGCAGCCGATACCGTCATCATCTACGATCCCTGGTGGAATCCTGCCGTCGAGGCGCAGGCGATCGACCGGGCGCATCGCATCGGCCAGGACAAGAAGGTCTTCGTCTATCGCCTGGTGACGGCCGGGACGATCGAGGAGAAGATCGGTGAGCTCAAGCTGCGCAAGCAGGCGCTGGCTGATTCACTGTTCGATCGCGAGGGCAATATCGGCAAGGCGCTGACGGAGGAGGATATCGCTGCTCTGCTGTCTTGATGTCGGGTGGAGATGCGTGGCGGCCAGCATCCGTCAACTTGAGTGCGGTCAAGCCAGCGCGATACGCTCGCGCGTCTCCTCGACCCAGGCATGGGCGGCGAACCATTCATGGTAGATGCGGCAGTGCGGGCAGTAGGCACGCGAGAAGAACACGGGCATGCGCTGAAAGCGCGCGGCGTCCATTTCCATCCCTGTCTCGATGCTGCGGCCGGTCTGCGGACAACGTACCATGATCTTGCCCATTCGCGGTCTCCTGTTCGTGGGCCAGATACGCCGGGGATGCGAAGAAAATGTAATGCTCAGCCGACAGTTTCGTGGCAAAGGTCGGAGTGAATTCCGACCGCGGAACGAGTGGCGTCCGCCGCATCAAAAGCGGGTGAATCGCACGGCAAAATGCACGGCCGATTGTCGCAACGTGGGACATCCGCCGCGGTCGGACACGATTGTTTGAGGACGCGTGGCATGAGCATCACGATCTACGGAATCAAGAACTGCGACACGATGAAGAAGGCGCGCGCCTGGCTCGACGATCACGGCGTCGCTTACCAATTCCACGACTACAAGACCGCCGGAATCGACAAGGCTAAACTCAAGGCATGGAGCGACGAGCTCGGCTGGGAGGTGCTGCTCAATCGCGCCGGCACGACGTTCAAGAAATTGCCCGACGCGGACAAGGACGGACTCACCGAGAGCAAGGCGATCGCGCTCATGCTGGCGCAGCCTTCGATGATCAAACGCCCGGTTCTCGATCTCGGCGGCCGCCGCGTGGTGGGCTTCAAGCCGGATCTCTATGCAAAGGACGTGAAGGCCGCGAAGTAGTTGGAGACGATCATCGCTGCGCCGTCTCGCGGGCCGCGCCGCCGCCTTTGCAGCGCGCGCGTGCAGGAAAATGCCGGTGGTATGATTTTCTATGTCAGCGGGAAATCGCAGGTGATTTCAACGCAAGGTGCGTCGGCCGCCTTGCGACGCCGTTGCCCAGCTTTCCGCCTTGCCTAACTCACTCGATTGACGGCATATTCCGGCGCGAAGCGGTCGCGGGTGGCGGCGAGGAATCGTCCAGTCGTCCGGCAGAGCCGCCGTACAGGAAGAAGCGAGGGCCAGGCGCTGAAGGCGCCGGCTTGGGGGGAATCTTTGGCTGACGAGTTCATTCTCGAGACCCACGGATTGACGAAGGAATTCGCGGGATTTTTTGCCGTTCGCGATGTTTCGCTCAAGATCCGCCGGGGCACCATTCATGCGCTGATTGGCCCGAACGGGGCCGGCAAGACGACGTGCTTCAACCTTCTGACCAAGTTCCTGCGGCCGTCGGCCGGCAAGATTCTCTATAAGGGTCAGGATATTACTGCGACGGCGCCGGCCGACGTGGCGCGTCTTGGCCTGGTCCGCTCGTTCCAGATCTCGGCGGTGTTTCCGCATATGACGGCGCTGGAGAACGTCCGCGTCGCCCTGCAGCGCCAGCATGGCTCGTCGTTCGATTTCTGGCGCTCCAAGAGCGTTCTGAACCGCTTCAACAATCGGGCGCTGGAGCTTCTCAACGACGTCGGCTTGAGCGAATTCGCCAACATTCCGGCGGTCGAGATGCCGTATGGGCGTAAGCGTGCGTTGGAGATCGCGACCACGCTGGCGCTCGATCCGGAGATGATGCTGCTGGACGAGCCGATGGCGGGCATGGGCCACGAGGACATCGACAAGATCGCCGCGCTGATCAAGCGCATCTCCGCCAAATACACGATCCTGATGGTCGAGCATAATCTCAGCGTCGTCGCCAACCTCTCCGACACCATCACCGTGCTGACGCGCGGCCAGGTGCTGACGGAAGGGCCGTATTCGGAGCTCGCCAAGGACGAGCGCGTCAAGGAAGCCTATCTGGGGGCCGGACATGCCTGAGGTGATGACGGCCAAGACGCCCACCGCTGGCGCTGTGACCAGCACCATTCTCGACGTCAAGAATCTCGAGAGCTGGTACGGCGAATCCCACATTCTCCACGGCATGAACTTCAACGTGAATGCCGGCGAGGTCGTCACCCTGCTCGGGCGCAACGGTGCCGGCAAGACCACGACCCTGAAGTCGATCATGGGAATCATCGGCAAGCGCACCGGCTCGGTCCAGTTCAACGGGCGCGAGCTGATCCGCATGACCTCCGACAAGATCGCGCGGCTCGGCATCGCGCTGTGTCCGGAGGAGCGCGGCATCTTCGCCAGCCTCGACGTGCGCGAGAACCTGCTGCTGCCGCCGGTGGTGCGGCCGGGCGGGCTCATGCTCGACCAGATCTTCGAGCTGTTCCCGAACCTGAAGGAGCGGCTGAAGAGCCAGGGCACCAAGCTGTCGGGCGGCGAGCAGCAGATGCTGGCGATCGCGCGCATCCTGCGCACCGGTGCCAGCTTCCTGATGCTGGACGAGCCGACCGAGGGTCTCGCGCCCGTGATCATCCAGCAGATCGGCCACACCATCGCGCGGCTGAAGAAGGAAGGCTTCACGATCCTTCTCGTTGAGCAGAACTTCCGTTTCGCCTCGACGGTCGCCGACCGCTATTACGTGGTCGAGCACGGCAAGGTCATCGACGGTTTCGCCAATGCCGATCTGTCGGCCAACATGGATAAGCTGCATACTTATCTCGGCGTCTGACCGGCGCCGGCGACGTTGACTTGGCGGTTTCCTCCCGCGGTTTTCTCTACGGTCTTCTCTATGGTCTTCTTGGCAGTTTTGTTGGAAAGTTCTGGAAGTTGGAAATGAAGAGCAAATTCATCGCGTCATTGCTGCTGGGAACGGCGCTCACTCTCGCCGCTGGCAGCGTCGCTTCGGCCGGCGACAAGACCGTCAAGATCGGCGCGCTGTCCGATCAGTCGGGTCTTTATGCCGATCTCGGCGGCCCCGGCTCGACGCTCGCCGCGCAGATGGCGATCGAGGATTCCGGCCTCGCCGCCAAGGGCTGGAAGATCGACGTGATCTCCGGCGATCACCAGAACAAGCCGGATATCGGCACCGCGATCGCGCGGCAGTGGTTCGATGTCGAGAAGGTCGACGTCATCGTCGACGTGCCGAATTCCGGCGTCGCGCTGGCCGTCAACAACGTCGTCAAGGAGAAGAACGGCGTCTACATCAACTCGGGCGCTGCGACCTCGGATCTCACCAATGCGCAGTGCTCGCCGAACACGGTGCACTGGACCTACGACACCTACATGCTGGCGCACACCACCGGCCAGGCGCTGGTCAAGGCGGGCGGCTCGACCTGGTTCTTCCTGACGGCCGACTACGCCTTCGGCGCCGCGCTGGAACGCGATACCACGGCGGTCGTCACCGCCAATGGCGGCAAGGTGATCGGCGGCGTCAAGCATCCGCTCAACACCTCCGACTTCTCGTCCTTCCTGCTGCAGGCCCAGTCGTCGAACGCCAAGGTCATCGGCCTCGCCAATGCCGGCGGCGATACCACCAATACGATCAAGCAGGCGGCCGAGTTCGGCATCAATAAGGGCGGCCAGAAGCTTGCCGCGCTGTTGCTGTTCCTGACCGACGTCAAGTCGATCGGGCTCGACATCGCGCAGGGCCTCAACTTCACCGAGACTTTCTACTGGGACATGAACGACCAGACCCGCGCCTTCTCCGAGCGGTTCGCCAAGCGGATGAAGAACGGCGCGCCGCCGACCATGGTCCAGGCCGGCGTCTATGCCGGTCTCGCGCATTACTTCAAGGCGCTGGACGCGCTGGGCGAGAACCCGCACGACGGCACCAAGATCGTCGACAAGATGAAGTCGATCCCGACCGAGGATACGCTGTTCGGCAAGGGCGAGATCCAGCCCAACGGCCGCACCATCCACACCGCCTATCTGTTCGAGGTCAAGAAGCCCTCGGAGTCCAAGGGCCCGTGGGATCTCTACAAGCTGGTCGGCTCGGTACCGGGCGACCAGGCCTTCACGCCGCTCGACAAGAGCGCGTGCGCCTTGTTGAAGAAATGAACCGCTGTGGCTCCGGCGGCTGACGTCGCCGGGGCCGCCATCTTCTGGGAAACGCCGAGAGAAAACAGAACAAGACGATGCAGGCCCTCTACGCACAGCTCCTGGTCGGACTGATCAACGGCTCGTTCTACGCGCTGCTCAGTCTCGGGCTTGCCGTCATCTTCGGCATGCTCAACATCATCAATTTCGCCCATGGCGCGCTCTACATGATGGGCGCGTTCTGCGCCTATTTCCTGCTCAACCTCGGCGGCATCAATTACTGGTGGGCGCTGCTGCTGGCGCCGATCATCGTCGGCGTCTTCGGCATGATCCTCGAGCGCACCATGCTGCAATGGATCGCCGGGCTCGACCATCTCTACGGACTGCTTCTGACGTTCGGACTGGCGCTGATCATCCAGGGCGTGTTCCAGAACTTCTTCGGCTCGTCCGGCCTGCCTTATGCGATCCCGGATCAGCTCCGTGGCGGCATGAATCTCGGCTTCATGTATCTGCCGGTCTATCGCGGCTGGGTCGTCATATTCTCCCTGGTCGTCTGTCTGGCGACCTGGTTCCTGATCGAGCGCACCCGGCTCGGCGCCTACCTGCGCGCCGCCACCGAGAATCCGACATTGGTGCGGGCGTTCGGCATCAACGTGCCGCGCATGATCACGCTGACCTACGGCCTCGGCGTCGGGCTCGCGGCCCTCGCCGGCGTGCTGTCGGCGCCGATCAACCAGGTGCGGCCCCTGATGGGCGAGCACATCATCATCGTGGTGTTCGCGGTGGTCGTGATCGGCGGCATGGGCTCGATCATGGGCTCGATCATCACCGGCTTCCTGCTCGGTGTGATCGAGGGACTGACCAAATATTTCTATCCCGAGGCTTCCAACACCGTGGTCTTCGTTCTGATGGTCCTGGTGCTGCTGGTGAAGCCGACGGGTCTGACCGGACGGGCGGCCTGACATGACATCCATCACCGACACGACCCTGCCGATCACCCCGCGCGCGATGCGCGACGAGATGATCGTGTTCGTCATCATGGCGGCGCTGCTGGCGATCGTACCGTGGACCGGGCTGTACCCGTTCTTCGTCATGCAGGCGCTGTGCTTCGCGCTGCTCGCCTGCGCCTTCAACCTCCTGATCGGCTATGGCGGCCTGCTGTCGTTCGGCCACGCGATGTTCCTGGGAACGGCCGGCTACTGCAGCGCCCACGCGCTGAAGGTGTGGGGGCTGCCGCCCGAGCTCGGCATCCTCACAGGCGTCGCCGGATCGTTCGTCCTGTCGGTGATCACCGGCTACATCTCGATCCGCCGCCAGGGCATCTATTTCGCGATGATCACGCTGGCGCTGTCGCAGCTGCTGTATTTCATCTATCTGCAGGCGCCGTTCACCCATGGCGAGGACGGCATCCAGGGCATTCCCCAGGGGCGGATGTTCGGCATCCTCGACCTGTCCAGGCCGACGGTGCTCTATTACGTCGTGCTGGTCGGCTTCCTCGCCGGCTTCCTGCTGATCTTCCGCACCATCAACTCGCCGTTCGGCGAAGTGCTGAAATCAATCCGCGAGAACGAGCAGCGGGCGATCTCGCTGGGCTACAAGACCGACCATTACAAGCTGCTCGCCTTCATTCTATCCGGGACGCTGGCCGGCTTGGCTGGCGCGTTGAAGGTGTTCGTCGCCCAGAACGCCTCGCTGACCGACGTCGAGGTGGCGATGTCGGGGCAGATCGTGCTCATGACCCTGGTCGGAGGGCTCGGCACCGTGTTCGGCCCCGTCGTCGGCGCGTTCGTGATCGTCGGCATGCAGCAATATCTGTCCGGCTTCGGCCAGTGGGTGACGGTGATCCAGGGCGTGATCTTCGTCGCCTGCGTGCTCACCTTCCGCCGCGGCGTGGTCGGCGAAATCGCCCATCTGTTCAAACGGTCCCTTTAAGCCGTTGATCTGAAAAGAGATCGTCGAAAGGGCAGAAAGCGGTGGATGAACCGGCCACCGCTTCTGCTGGTGCGCGATCCGGAGTATGACAGTTCTGTGACGGGCCGGCCCTGGCCCGTTTCGGAATGGATGGATCTCGTCCCATGCTGCACTGGTTTCGCGCCGTCCTCCCGCGGGAGGAGCGGTTTTTCGATTTGTTCGCCCGCCACAACAAGGTGGTGATTCAGGGCGCCCATGCGCTGCAGGACATGCTGCAGGGCGGTGACGACATCCTCGCCCACTGCCAGCGCGTCAGCCAGTTCGAGAACGAGGCCGACAACATCACCCGCGAAGTGCTGACCGCGGTCCGCCGCACCTTCATCACCCCGTTCGACCGCGGCGACATCAAGAACCTGATCACCTCGATGGACGATGCCATCGATCAGATGCAGCAGACCGCCAAGGCCGTGGTGCTGTTCGAGGTCAAAGAGTTCGAGCCGACCATGCGCGAGATGGGCACCTTGCTGGTCGATTGCGCCAATCTGATCGGCCGCGCGTTGCCGTTGCTGCAGGCGATCGGCCAGAACGTGCCGATGATCACCGCGATCACCGAGGAGATGACCAAGCTCGAGGGCCGGGTCGACGACCTCCACGACATCGGGCTGAAGGAGCTGTTCCTCAAGCACCGCAAGGCCAATACCATGGACTTCATCGTCGGCGCCGAGATCTACGACCATCTGGAGAAGGTCGCCGACCGCTTCGACGACGTCGCCAACGAGATCAATTCGATCATGATCGAACAGGTCTAGGGTAGGGCCGCGCCGTGGACGCTCAACTCGGCCTTCCGATCCTGGTCGGCCTCATCGCCGTTGCGCTCGCCTTCGATTTCCTGAACGGCCTGCACGACGCCGCCAACTCGATCGCGACCATCGTTTCGACCCGCGTGCTCCGGCCGCAATATGCGGTGTTCTGGGCCGCATTCTTTAATTTCGTCGCGTTCGCGGTGTTCGGCCTCCACGTCGCGCAGACCATCGGTACAGGGATCATCGATCCCGCCATCGTCGACGCCCAGGTGATCTTCGCGGCCCTGGTCGGCGCCATCGTCTGGAACCTCGTCACCTGGGCGGCCGGCATTCCCTCGTCGAGCTCACACGCGCTGATCGGCGGCCTGGTCGGGGCAGGGGTCGCCAAGGCCGGCATCTCGGCCGCCGTCTGGAGCGGCCTGTCGAAGACCGTGCTCGCGATCGTGCTGTCGCCGCTGGTCGGGCTGGTGCTGGCGATGGTCCTGGTCGCGATCGTGTCCTGGGCCTCGGTGCGCTCGACGCCGTTCGCGGTCGACCGCGCCTTCCGCATCCTGCAATTCGCCTCAGCCTCGCTGTATTCGCTCGGCCATGGCGGCAACGACGCGCAGAAGACGATGGGCATCATCGCCGTGCTGCTGTATTCGCAGGGCCATCTCGGCAACGAGTTCACGGTGCCGTTCTGGGTCGTGCTGTCGTGCCAGGCGGCGATGGCGCTGGGCACCCTGATGGGCGGCTGGCGCATCGTCCGCACCATGGGCCTGCGCATCACCAAGCTGAACCCGATGCAGGGTTTCTGCGCCGAGACCGGCGGCGCGATCACGCTGTTCCTGGCGACCTTCCTCGGCGTGCCCGTCTCGACCACCCACACCATCACCGGGGCCATCGTCGGCGTCGGCGCCGCCCGCCGTGCCTCCGCGGTGCGCTGGAACGTGGCCGGATCGATCGTCTATGCCTGGGTCTTCACGATTCCGGCCTCGGCGATCGTCGCGGCGCTGACGTTCTGGCTGGTGTCGGTGCTCCGGCACTGATCCGGATCGGCCCGGCCGGGCTCAACTCGCCGGTTGGAGTTGCGGTGCAAAACGCCTATATGGAAGGCGCGCGGCGGCCGAGATCCCGCGCCTTTCCCGTAAATCGCCCGCTCTCTGGCCTGAAACGACGCTTGCCGCCTCATGTCCGATACTGCCGTCACGACCGAACAGCCCGCCCGCACCGCCTTGTCCGACGAGGTGGCGCGCCGGCGCACCTTTGCCATCATCTCGCATCCGGACGCCGGCAAGACCACCTTGACCGAGAAGCTGCTGCTGTTCGGCGGCGCCATCAACCTCGCCGGCCAGGTCAAGGCCAAGGGCGAGCGCCGCAACACCCGCTCGGACTGGATGAAGATCGAGCGCGAGCGCGGCATCTCCGTCGTCACCTCGGTCATGACCTTCGAGTTCGAGGGGCTGGTCTTCAACCTCCTGGACACGCCGGGCCACGAGGACTTTTCCGAGGACACCTACCGCACGCTGACCGCGGTCGACTCCGCGGTGATGGTGATCGACGCCGCCAAGGGCATCGAGGCGCGCACGCGAAAACTGTTCGAGGTCTGCCGCCTGCGCGACATCCCGATCATCACCTTCATCAACAAGATGGACCGCGAGAGCCGCGACACCTTCGATCTGCTGGACGAGATCGAGAAGACGCTGGCGCTCGACACCACGCCGATGACCTGGCCCGTGGGCCGCGGCCGCGACTTCATCGGCACCTATGACATCCGCGACGGCGGCGTGCGCCTGCTCGAAGGCGGCGGTGCCAAGACCGGCGCCGCGCAGCAGATCGCGATTTCGGAGCTCGGCAAGTTCAACGCCAATCTCGACATGAGCCAGATCACCGACGAGCTCGAGCTGGTCAAGGAAGCTTGCAAGCCGTTCGACCTGGAGGCATTCCGCGAGGGCCATCTGACCCCGGTCTATTTCGGCAGCGCCTTGCGCAATTTCGGCGTCGGCGACCTCCTGGAGGGCCTCGGCCGCTACGCGCCGTCGCCGCGCGCGCAGGAGTCGAACCTGCGCAAGGTCGATGCCGCCGAGCCGCGCATGAGCGCGTTCGTGTTCAAGATCCAGGCGAACATGGACCCGAACCACCGCGACCGCATCGCGTTCGCGCGGCTGTGCTCGGGCAAGCTCAACCGCGGCATGAAGGCGAAGCTGGTACGCACCGGCAAGACCATGCCGCTGTCGAGCCCGCAATTCTTCTTCGCCCAGGACCGCTCGGTCGCGGACGAAGCCTTTGCGGGTGACGTCGTCGGCATTCCCAACCACGGCTCGCTTCGCATCGGCGACACGCTGACCGAGGGCGAGGACCTCACCTTCGTCGGCGTGCCGAGCTTCGCGCCGGAAATCGTCCGTCGCGTCCGCCTCACCGATGCGATGAAAGCGAAGAAGCTGAAGGAAGCCTTGCAGCAGATGTCGGAGGAGGGCGTCGTGCAGGTGTTCCGTCCGCGCGACGGCGCGCCGGCGCTGGTCGGCGTGGTCGGCCCGCTGCAGCTCGACGTGCTCAAGGCGCGGCTCGATGCCGAGTATTCGCTGCCCGTCGAATTCGAAATCTCCGAGTTCTCGCTGGCGCGCTGGATCTCGTGCGACGACAAGAAGAAGCTCGAGGCGTTCATCGCCGCCAACAATTCCGGCGTCGCCGACGACGTCGACGGCGATCCGGTGTTCCTGGCCAAGAACGAGTTCTATCTCGGCTACACCAAGGAGCGTGCCGAAGGCATCGTGTTCTCCAACGTCAAGGACGTGAAGAAGAAGGCGTAGCCGCCCGACACTCTCTCGTCATTCCGGGGCATCGCGCAGCGATGAGCCCAGAAATCCATTTTCCCTCTCGTTCTAAAGCCCGATGGCTTCCGGGCTTGCCCTGCGGGCGCCCCGGAAAGACATGCGCTGCCTCATCGTGAGCCTCGCTCCCGCTGTGGGATGATATCCGTGGCGCCGCGTACTTTGCGTCGGGTGATCGGCGCGCTAGTCTTCCTCTCATCAACAGGCGAGGGAGATGGACATGCCGGCGGGATCGATTGGCCGTCTTGTGCGGCGACAGATGATGGCACTGTTGGCTATGTGTGGACTTGCGTTCGCGACGATCGCAACGGCTGACGCGGCCGAGGTCGTCGCGCTCGGCGCCAGCAACACCTACGGCAAGGGCGTCAATCGCGGCGAGGACTTCCCGGCCCAGCTCGAGGCCATGCTCCACGGCAAGGGCGTTCGGGTGAGCGTCGCCAACGCCGGCATCAACGGTGATACCACCGCCGGGATGCTGTCCCGCTTCGACAGCACGGTCGATGGATCAACCCGCGTGCTGGTGCTGCAGCCCGGCGGCAACGACGCCCGCAAAGGTGCCGGCGACCAGCGCGCCAGCAGCATCAGCGCCATCATGGCCAGGGCCGCGCAGCGCCGCATCAAGGTCGTGATGGTCGAGAACGGCATGTTCCGTGGCCTGCCGCATCAGGTCGACGGTGTGCATCTGACCCCGGAGGGCTATCGCATGCTGGCCGCATCGCTGCTGCCGCGCGTGATGAGCGGCTTGCGGAAGTAGCTCGCCGCGAGGTCGCGACGCGCGCCGCGCCGGCCTGCGGTCTCACAGCTCGATGATCCCCCGCCTTGCCGCATGCGCGACCGCATCGGTGCGGCCGGTGGCGTCGAGCTTGTCGAGCAGCGAGCCGACGTGGAATTTGGCGGTGTGCACGGAGATGCCGAGGCTGCGCGCGATCTCCTTGTTGGAGCAGCCCTCGGCCATCAGCACCAGCACGTCGCGCTCGCGCGCGGTGAGCTGAAAATCATCGGTCGCGGCGCCGTCGATCCTGTCGTCGCCGCTGCGAGCCTCATCACTGGCATGCAACGGCGCGACGGCGACGTCGGCGCTCTCGCCGGGCGCGACCAGCGTCAGGCCCGTGACATCGCCGAGCAGCGCCGCCAGCCGGTCGGCCAGTTCGGCATCGTCGACCGCGATCGCGATCCTGATCGGCGCGCGCGCTTCCTCGCTCACGCCGGCCTCTCGCCGATGGTCAGGGCGAACTGCACCGGCTCGCCGGCACGCAGCGCTGCGACCTCGACGACGGTGCCGACGCTGTCCGGACCGAGTTCGCGCATCATCGCGCGCATGCCCCTGAACGGCTCCTTGTTGAGCGCGGTGATGACGTCACCCTGGCGCAGGCCGGCGGCCGCGGCCGGGCCGCTCTTGTCGAGGCTCATGATCATCGCACCGAGTCCATCGTCGAGCCGGACCGGCTGCAGGCCGGCGCCGAGATAGCCGCGAGCGATGCGACCATGCGTCTCGAGCTTGCTGGCGACCCGTTCGATCGTGGCCGCGGGAATGACGAGCGTGCGGCGCGGGCCGCGCACCGCCATGCCAATCGCATGACCGTCGGCGTTGATCACCAGGCCGCCTTCGGCGCTGTGCCGCAGCCTGGTGTCGAGCTCGATGCGCGCATCGATGTCGCCGCAGCGCAGGCTGCGCCAGGGACCGGCGGATTTCGACACCATCGCGAGCGCGGCCGTTGGCGTGCCGTGCTCGGCAGCGGCGATGACCGCGAGCGAGCCGAGCGCGGGCATCTCGCCGGAGAGTTGGGCCGGTCCCGCAGTGCCGCCATCGAAGCGGAGCAGGGCGATGTCGGTGGTGTGGTCGCGGCCCGCCACCGTGGCCGGCCTTTGCGTGCCATCGGCAAAGACGAGCACGATTTCGCCTTCGTCCGCCAGCGCCTCGTCGGCGGTGACGACAAGGCCCGGCTTCCAGACGAAGCCCGTGGCGCGGCTGCGGTGCGAGGAGACGGTGAGGACCACAGGCGCGGCTTGCGCGACGGCGGTCGTCAATGCCGACGATAGCGAGGCGAGGGCGGACGGATCGGACATGGGACGCTCCAGAATGGGTCTGGTCCCAATTTGGCGTCTCCGAAGCGGTTTCGAAACTACCCGATCAGGTAGTCGACCGGCTTCAGAGCGTCGTCCGCGCTTTCGGCAGGGGGAAGGCGAGATCGCCGTGCTTCGAGGTCTTCAGCCCCAGCCCGACCAGCGCCTCGGCAAAGCACACCGCGGCGGCGACGCCGTCGATCACGGGAATGCCGAGCTCGGTGGAGAGGTCGTGCGCGAGATCGGCCATGCCGGCGCAGCCGAGCACGATGGCGCCGATACCGTCCTCGCGCAGCGCCGCCCGGCATTCACCGAGCAGCGTGCCGCGGACATTGGCCTCGGGCTTGTCGAGGTCGAGCACGGCAACGTCGACCGCGCGCACCCTGCGGCAATGCTGCTCCATGCCGTAATTGCGCACGAGGTGCTCGGCGATCACCTTGGTGCGCGACAGCGTGGTCACGATGCTGAAATGGGTGGCGACGAAGCTCGCCGCATGCATCGCCGCTTCAGCGATGCCGAGCACCGGCACAGCCGATAATTCGCGCGCGGCAAGCAGGCCGGGATCACCGAAGCAGGCGATTACATGGGCGTGGCAACCTTCTGCGTCTCCGGCCTCGACCTCCTTGAGCATGCCGACCGCGGCAATCGCCTCGTCGTAATGGCCTTCGATCGAGGCGGCACCGAACCGCGCGGTGCGGCCGACGATCCGCGTCGATGGGCTTGCGCTGGCCTGGGCCGCCTTGGCGATCAATTCGGTCATCGTCACCGTCATGTTCGGGTTGATGACGTTGATCACGGTCTCGCTGTGGCTCATCGTCGCGTCCGTTTGTTGTCGCATCCTGCCGTGTTCTAGCCGAGTTCCGCTGTTACGGTCGAGGGCCGTTCGCGATGCGGGAACGCGCAGACGTGAACGGGATTGAGCTTGCGAGTTCTGCGATCGGGATCCAGCTTGGATTTCATCCCACTCCGAGAGTCCCATGCTCCGTGTCGTCGTGCTCCTCCTGCTGATGGTGGCCGCTCCGGCCGCCGCCGACGCGCGCCGCCAGCAGATCAATCCGGTGCCGTTCGCGCACACGCCGTGCAGCGTGCTCGACGAGCAGCCGTGCACGCCGTCGTTCTGCAGCGTCTACGGGCCGTGGCCCTGCATTCCCGAGATGAACTATCCCTATGGCCAGAACCTGCAGCTCACGATCGAGAGCCGGCCCGCCAAGGATCAGGAGGCCAAATATCAGAAGCCGGATCACGATCTCGACACGATCGGCGATCTGTTCGCGGCGCTGCGCGCATGCTGGACGCCGCCGCCGGAGGACAGCGCCCGCGCGGGGATGCAGATGACGGTGCGCTTCAGCTTCAAGCGGACCGGCGAGATGATCTCGCCGCCGCGCGTGACCTTCGTGACCTCAGGCGCGCCGGCCGACACGCGCGCGACCTATTTGAAGGCCATCAATGCCTCGCTCGACGGCTGCCTGCCGCTGAAGTTCACAAAAGGCCTCGGCGGAGCGCTGGCGGGGCGGCCGATCGCGATCCGCTATGTCGACAACCGGGATTTGAAGAACACGTCGGAGCGGCAATAGCGCCCTGCCGCGCCGTCTCGCACGGCGCGAACCCCACCCACCGATCATTCGGGACGGACGCAACGCGTGCGAACCTCAGCTGGGCGATTGCGCAGCGGGGAATCTCGATATGGTTGCGAAGAACGCAAACCAATCTCGGGATTCCGGGTTCGACGCTGACGCGTCGCCCCGGAATGACGATGTGTGATGGCGAATCGGCAGCGTGCGGCTTGCAGGCGGTCTCCGCGCCACGTTGCGAGGCGGCCCCCGGAAATGATACCGATGCCCACGCACAGGTCGCGTGCAAGCGAAGGGGGACGCCGTGGGACTTCTGGTGATGGTGGTGGGGCTGGTGCTGTTTCTCGGCGCCCATGTGTTCACGACCCGGCGCGAGGCGCGCGCGAAGATCATCGCGCGGCTGGGCGAGGGCACGTATAAGCTCGTCTATACTGTCGTGGCCCTTGCCGGCCTCGCCCTGATCGTCTGGGGTTTTGCCGAGTACCGCCATGGCGGCGGCTGGATCCAGGTCTGGACACCGCCGAAGGCGCTCAAGCACATCAATCTCGCCCTGATGCTGCCGGCGATGATCATGATCGTCGCCGCCCATATCCGCGGCCGCATCTACACCGTCCTCAAGCATCCGATGCTGGCGGGCGTGAAGCTGTGGGCGTTCGGCCACCTGCTCAGCAATGGCGACCTCGGCGGCATCATCCTGTTCGGCTCGATCCTGGCCTGGGCGGTGTTCGACCGCATCTCGCTGAAGCGTCGCGCCGATGCCGGCGGGCCGCCGATTCCGGTCGGCGGCGTCGGCAACGACGTCATCGCGGTGGTGGTCGGCATCATCGTCTATGCCGCGCTGGCCTTCGCGTTCCATCCTGTCGTGCTCGGCATTCCTGTCATCGGAGGTTAGCGATGTCGGTGCAGTCGACCGTCCGCCGCAAGACGGCTCCCGAGATCCGCGCCCGCAAGGGCGGCGAGCCGATCGTGATGCTGACGTCCTACCACGCCCATACCGCGGCGCTGGTGGATCGCCATTGCGATGTGATCCTGGTCGGCGATTCCCTCGGGAATGTGATGCACGGCTTCGAGACCACCGTGCCGGTGACGCTGGAAATGATGATCCTGCAGGGCTGCGCCGTGATGCGCGGCTCGCGCCAGGCGCTGGTGGTGGTCGACATGCCGTTCGGCTCCTACGAGGCGTCGAAGGAGCAGGCGTTTCATGCGGCGGTGCGGATCCTGAAGGAGACGCAATGCGGCGCGGTCAAGCTCGAGGGCGGGGCGCGGATGGCCGAGACGGTGGCCTTCCTCAGCGAGCGCGGCATTCCGGTGATGGGCCATGTCGGCCTGACGCCGCAATCGATCAATACGCTCGGCTCGTTCCGGGCCCAGGGCCGCGACGAGGCGGATTGGGCTGCGATCGAGAACGACGCTGCGGCGATTGCACAGGCCGGCGCGTTCTCGGTGGTGATCGAGGCCGTGGCCGAGCCGCTGGCGCGCAAGATCACGCAGCAGATCGCGATCCCCACCATCGGCATCGGCGCCAGCGTCGCCTGCGACGGCCAGGTGCTGGTTTTGGAGGACATGCTCGGCCTGTCGCCGCGGGCGCCGAAATTCGTCCGCCGCTACGGCAATCTCGGTCCGGCGATCGACGAGGCGATCGAACGCTACGCGGCCGACGTGCGTACCCGTGCGTTTCCGGCGGCGGAACATGTCTACGGAATGAGGTCAAAGACCTGATGGGCGCCTCTCGCTTGGTCGTCCCGTTGGCGCGGTGGTGCGCGCGGCGTCACGGGATGAATCTCCGGCGCTGGCGGAGATAGCCAAGCGCGTCATCCCTTGGTTATGTTTCAGGCTGGTCCGCATCGCGGCGAACAACGACAAGAAGCCAAGCTCGGGGAAACTCCATGGACTGGTCGACCTATGTAACGCCGCCGATGCGGCGCGAAGCCCGTTTCGGCGATCGCGTGGTTCCGTTGTTCACGGAGCGGCCCGCGAACATCTGGGCCATGGTCGAAGAAGCGGTGGAGCGCAACGGCGACGGCGAGGCGCTGGTCTACGGGGCCGTGCGGCTGTCGTGGCGCGAGGTCGCCGAGACCGCCGCGCGGATCGCCGGCGGGCTGCAGGCGAGGGGATTGCAGAAGGGCGACCGGCTGGCGGTGCTGCTCGGCAATCGCATGGAATTCGTGCTCACGCTGTTTGCCGCGGCCAAGCTCGGGCTGATCACGGTGCTGCTGTCGACCCGGCAGCAGACCCCGGAAATCGCCTATGTGCTGAACGATTGCGGCGCCCGGCTGCTGCTGCACGAGGCGGCGTTGGCGGACCGGTTGCCGGCCGCTGCGGAAACGCCGGAGCTGGCGGGGCGCATTGCCGTCGACGATCGTCCGGCGCGGTCGGATTTTGCAGCGCTGGCCGATCATGCTGCGCACGAAAATCACGTCGAGGTGACTGAAGAGGACACTGCGATGATCCTCTACACCTCCGGCACCACTGGCCGGCCGAAAGGCGCGATGCTCGCCCATTGCAACATCGTGCACTCCTCGATGATCTACGAGGCGTGCCTGGGGCTGACGCCCGCCGACCGCTCGATCGCCGCCGTGCCGCTCGGCCATGTCACCGGCGTCGTCGCCAACATCACCAGCATGGCACGCTGCGCCGGCACCTTGATCATCATGCCGGAGTTCAAGGCCGGCGAGTATCTGAAGCTCGCGGCGCGCGAGCGCGTGACCTACACGGTCATGGTCCCGGCGATGTACAATCTCTGCCTGCTGCAGCGCGACTTCGACAGTCATGATCTCTCGTGCTGGCGGATCGGCGGCTTCGGCGGCGCGCCGATGCCGGTCGCGACCATCGAGAAGCTCGCAGCCAAGATCCCCGGCCTGCGGCTGGTCAACGCCTATGGCTCGACCGAGACCACCTCGCCGGCGACCCTGATGCCGCCTGATCTCACCGCCCGTCAGATCGACAGCGTCGGGCTGCCGTGTCCGGGCGCCAGCATCCTGGTGATGGACGGGCAGGGGCGAGAGCTGCCACGTGGCGAGATCGGCGAGATCTGGATCGGCGGCGGCCAGGTCATCAAGGGTTACTGGAACAATCCCAGGGCCACCGCCGAGAGCTTCACTGCCGGCTATTGGCACTCGGGCGACCTCGGCTCGATCGATGCCGACAATTTCGTCCGGGTGTTCGACCGGCAGAAGGACATGATCAATCGCGGCGGGCTGAAGATCTACTCGGCCGAGGTCGAATCGGTGCTGGCGAGCCACCCGGCGGTGGTCGAGAGCGCGATCATCGCCCGGCCATGTCCGGTGCTCGGCGAGCGGGTGCACGCGGTGGTCGTGACCCGCGAGCCGATGAGCGCCGAAGCGCTGCGCAGCTGGTGCGCCGAGCGGGTCTCGGATTACAAGGTCCCGGAAACCCTGACCGTGACCGCGGACCCTTTGCCGCGCAACGCCAACGGCAAGGTGATGAAACGGCAGTTGCGCGAAGCCTTGACGGCGTGATAGCCGCGTTCGGACCCTGTGGCAGAACCGGGGAGTAACGCCTTGATTCGGCTGGACTCGCCTTGCCACCGCCATGCCGATGCGGTATCGGCGCCGGCGCGCGGGCAACGGGCCGCTCGCGCGGCACTTCAAACCCATGCGCGCGCGCTCGCAGCGAACCTGACGGGATGTCCTTAGGTGTCTGAATTCATTGATGAAGTAGACGAGGAGGTCCGTCGGGAACAGCTCAAGAAGCTGTGGGACCGCTACTCGATCTTGATCATCGCCATTGCCGTGCTGATCATCGCCGGCGTCGGCGGCTGGCGCGGCTACCAGTATCTCGAGGGCCAGAAGGCGGCCGAAGCAGGCTCGGCCTTCAACAAGGCCCTCGAACTCTCCGAGCAGAACAAGCATGCCGAGGCGGAGAAGGCCTTTGCCGATGTCGCAGCCACGGCCCCATCGGGATACCGCATGCTGGCCCGCTTCCACCAGGCCGCCGAGGCCGCGATGCGCGACAAGGCGGCTGCCGTGAAGCTCTATGACGAACTCGCCGCCGACCGCAGCATCGGGGCCGAGCAGCAGTCGATGGCGCGGCTGCGCGCGGCCGGCCTGCTGGCCGACACGGCGCCTTACGCCGACCTCAAGCAGCGCCTCGAAGGCGAAACGGCGCCCGGCGCGCCGTTCCGCCACGCCGCCCGAGAATTGCTGGCGCTGTCGGCGTGGAAGGCCAATGATGCCGCGGCGGCCCGTCAATGGCTCGACATGATTGCGCTGGATGGTGAGACCCCGCCGGGCCTGCGCTCGCGCGCCGAAGCGCTGCAGGCACTGTTGCCTGCAGTCGCCAAGAGCTGATCGCGGACCTCGCGACGGCGAAACCGAGTTGATTGGAACGACGATCATGCGCCGCCCCCAACGTGCCATTGCCCTGACGGTCCTCATTGCGCTTTCCGGCGTGCTGGGCGGCTGCGCGAGCGGGGGAAGTTTCGACCCCTCGGACATGCTCGACTTCCTGGACACCAAGAAGAAGCTGCCGGGTGACCGCAAGCCGGTGTTCCCGGAGGGCGTGCCGGGTCTCGAGCAGGGCGTGCCGAAGGAACTCTACAAGGGTGCGCAGCAGCAGCCGATGACCGACCCGGCCGCTCAGGCGGCGATGCCGCCGGCGCCTCCGGTGGAGGAGCCCAAGGGCAGAAAGGGCCGGCGGCAGGCGGCCGTGAACAACCCGACGACGGCCGATCCGCAGGATGGCGAGGCTGCCGCGGTCGAGGAGGGCGCTGCCGCCGTTCCGCCGGCACCGAAGCCCAAGAAGATCGTGCGCCGCCGCACCACCGCACCGCCGGCGGATGACCCGGCCACGGCCCCGGCGCAGCCGCCGGCGTCCCAGCGATCCGGCGGCGGCTTCCCGGCGCCGATGCCGAGCGGCTCCTTCAGCCGTTAATCTCACCTGCGAATCGGCGGATCGCCCGTTCGGTTTTGCGGCCGAATGCGCTAAAGCTGCGCGCTCACGCGCACGGATCATCATGCCCTTCACCATCGCCATCATCGGCCGGCCCAATGTCGGCAAGTCGACCCTGTTCAACCGTCTGGTCGGGCAGAAGCTGGCGCTCGTCGACGACATGCCGGGCGTCACGCGCGACCGCCGCGAGGGCGAAGCTAAGCTGTTCGATCTCAACTTCACGATCATCGACACCGCCGGCCTCGACGAGGGGCCGAAGGGCTCGCTGACCGCGCGCATGCAGGAGCAGACGGAGACCGCGATCGCGCTCGCCGACGCGCTGTTCTTCGTGATCGATGCCCGCATCGGCCTGACGCCCGCCGACCGCGCCTTCGCCGATTTCGCCCGCCGCGCCGACAAGCCGGTGCTGCTGCTCGCCAACAAGAGCGAGGGCAAGCATGGCGAGCTCGGCGCCATGGAGTCGTATGCGTTGGGACTTGGCGATCCCATCCAGATCTCGGCCGAGCACGGCGAGGGCATGGGCGAGCTCTATGACGCCGTCAGCAAGCTCGTGCCGCCCACGGACGATGAGGAGGACGAGCACGAGGAGACCGACGAGGAGCGCGCCAACAGGCCGATCCGGGTCGCGATCGTCGGCCGTCCCAACGCCGGCAAGTCGACCCTGATCAACCATCTGCTCGGCGAGGAGCGGCTGCTCACGAGTCCCGAGGCCGGTACGACGCGCGATTCGATCGCGGTCGAAATCGAGTGGAAGGGCCGCGGTTTCCGCATCTTCGACACCGCAGGTCTGCGCCGGCGCTCGCGCATCGAGGAGAAGCTGGAGAAGCTGTCGGTGGCCGATGCGCTGCGCGCGGTGCGCTTCGCCGAGGTGGTCGTGCTGATGATGGATGCGCAGAACCGCTTCGAGGAGCAGGATCTGCGCATCGCCGATCTGATCGAGCGCGAGGGGCGTGCGCTGGTCATCGCCGTCAACAAATGGGACCTGATGGACGGCAACCCCGGCCAGATCTCGATGCTGCGCCGCGATGCCGACCACTGGCTGCCGCAGGTCGCGGGCGCGCCGATCGTGGCGGTGTCGGGCCTGATGGGCGAGGGCATCGACCGGCTGATGCAGGCGATCGTCGAAGCCTACGCGATCTGGAACCGGCGCGTGCCGACCGCGGCGCTGAACCGCTGGTTCGAGCAGGCGATCGCCGACAACCCGCCGCCGGCGGTGTCGGGCCGCCGGCTCAAGCTGAACTACATCACCCAGACCAAGGCGCGGCCGCCGAGTTTCGTGCTGTTCTGCTCGCGGGCCGACGCGATCCCGCAATCGTACTTGCGCTATCTCACCAACTCGATGCGCGAGACCTTCGAGCTGCCGGGCACACCGGTGCGCATCACCCTGCGCGAGAAGGCCAACCCGTTCGCGCACAAGCGCAAGCGGCCGAACTGATCAGTTGCGTCAGCGGAAGCGGTCCGGCCATGGAAGCAAGCCCGCCGAGCGTCGCGACAGAAGATGCGCCGGCCCCACGCCGCGGCGCCGTCGCCTTCATCTTCGTCACCATCCTGCTCGACATGCTCGCGCTCGGGCTGATCATGCCGATCCTGCCGAAGCTGATCGAGAGCTTCGTGGGCAACGACACTGCGCAGGCGGCCCGCATCTTCGGCCTGTTCGGCACCGCCTGGGCGCTGATGCAGTTCGTGTTCTCGCCGGTGCTCGGCAGCCTGTCCGACCGCTTCGGCCGGCGGCCGGTGATCCTGCTGTCGAACTTCGGCTTGGCCGCGGACTACGTGCTGATGGCGCTGGCGCCGTCGCTCGCGTGGCTGTTCGTGGGGCGCCTGATCTCCGGAGTCACCTCGGCCAGCATCTCGACGGCTTTCGCCTACATCTCCGACCTGACGCCGCCCGACCGGCGTGCGGCGATCTTCGGGCGCATCGGCGCGGCGTTCGGCGCGGGCTTCGTGCTCGGTCCTGCCACCGGCGGCCTGCTCGGCGACATCGACCCGCGGCTGCCGTTCTGGGCTGCAGCCGCGCTCAGCTTCGCCAACGCGTTGTACGGACTTCTGGTGCTACCGGAATCGCTGCCGTCAAAGCGGCGCAGTCCGTTCCGATGGCGAGCCGCGAGCCCGCTCGGCGCGCTGCAATTGCTGCGCTCGGATCGCATCCTCGGCGGACTGTCGGTCGTCAACTTCATCACCCAGCTCGCTCATGTCGTGCTGCCGTCGACCTTCGTGCTCTACGCGACCTATCGCTATGGCTGGGATACGCGCACGGTCGGGCTGACGCTGGCGATGGTCGGCATCTGCGCCATGGTGGTGCAGGGCGGGGCGGTGGGGCTGATCGTCCGCCTGCTCGGCGAGCGCGGCGCGCTGATGCTCGGCCTGTCCGCGGGGACGGTGGGCTTCCTGATCTTCGGCCTTGCGCCGACCGGGCCGTTGAGCTGGCTCGGCATTCCCGTGATGGCGCTGTGGGGCGTCTCGGGCGCGGCCATGCAGGCTTTGATGACCCGCCTCGTCCCACCGGACAGGCAGGGCCAGCTACAGGGCGCGACGTCGAGCGTGCAGAGGGTGGCCCAGCTCGCAGGTCCCTTCCTGTTCACGCTGACCTTTGCCTATTTCATCGGAGCGGCCGCGCCGGCGCATCTACCCGGCGCGCCGTTCCTGCTGGCGTCGGCGTTGCTGATCGTCGCTCTCCTGATTGCGGTGCGGACGCTGTCCTCGGCAAAGAGCAGCTAGAGTAGCGCGCCGGCCTGAAGGTTCTCATCCCCTGACCCCACCGATGCAGCTCTCGCGCTCTCGCGGGACGGGGATTGCACACGCTTCAAAATAGGTCAATAATACTGACATAAATAGCCGGATCACGGGAGGAATATTGGTGAGCTGGAAGCCCGTCTACGCGCGCCGCGCGGATCGCATGAAGGCATCGGAGATCCGCGAGCTGCTCAAGGTGCTGGAGCGGCCCGGCATGATTTCGTTCGCCGGCGGCATCCCCGATCCCGCGCTGTTTCCTGCAGCAGCGGCGGCGCAGGTCTATGCCGATGCGCTGGCGTCGCCCGACGTGGCTTCCGCTGCTCTGCAATATGCCGTCAGCGAGGGCTACGGTCCGCTTCGCCAGTGGATCGCCGAGCACATGACCGCGCAGGGCATAGCAGCCTCGCCAGACAACATCCTCGTCACCGCGGGATCGCAACAGGCGCTCGATTTTCTCGGCAAGCTGCTGCTCACGCCCGCGGATACGGCGCTCGTCACCGTTCCCACCTATCTTGGCGCGCTGCAGGCCTTTTCGGCCTACGAGCCGCGTTACGATTCGATCGGTCCACGCGCTGCGAACCGCACCCCGGCCTCCTACGCGGACGAAGCCGCGAAAGAAGCTGCGGGGGCGCGCGTGAAGTTCGTCTATGTCGTGCCGGACTTTGCCAATCCGACCGGTGAGACGCTGTCGCGTTCGGCGCGCGCCGATGTCCTGGATCTCGCCGGCGAGCTGGACGTGCCGGTGTTGGAGGACAGCGCCTATTCTGCCTTGCGTTTCGACGGCGACGAGATGCCGTCGCTGCAGTCGTTGGACGTCCGTCGCCGCGGCTCGCTCGATGCTTCCCGCGTCATCCATCTCGGAACGTTCTCGAAGACGGTCGCGCCGGGCCTGCGCATCGGCTGGGTTTGTGCATCGCGCGCCATCATCAGCCGTCTCGTCCTCATCAAGCAGGCGAGCGACCTCAACGTGTCAGCGATCAATCAGATCGTGATGCACAGGCTCGTGAAAGACGGAGGGCATGCCGGGCTGATTGCACGGGCGCGCGCGCATTATCGGCTCAAGCGCGATGCGATGCTGAGGGCACTCGAGGCACAGATGCCGTCAGAAGCGAGGTGGACGCGCCCCGACGGCGGGTTCTTCGTCTGGCTCACCCTGCCGGACGGCGTGCCCGGTGCCGCCTTGCTCGACCGGGCCGTGAATCAGGCCCAGGTGGCGTTCGTTCCCGGGGCTGCCTTCTTCCACGACGGCAGCGGCACCAACACGATCCGCCTGTCCTATTCGCTGCCCGAGGAAGCCGTGATCGAGGAAGGCATCGGCCGCCTCGCGAGTCTGCTGCGCTGACGATGACGTGATTCTGCGCAGCGAATGTCGTATCGTCTGCGCAGCGGCACTGGCGGGACGCGATGCTAATCCACCGCATCCCGCATCGGAGCTATCGGCTTACTTCTTCACCAGCGGGCACTCGCTGGCCTCGAGCGGCTTGGCGGCATCCTCGGGCGCGATCTTGGCGATCAGCTTGTAGTAGTCCCACGGATATTTGGACTCTTCGGGCTTCTTGACCTCGAACAGATAGGCCGGGATCAGGCGGCGGCCGTCGGCGCGCAGCGGGCCCTTGCCGAACAGCGGATCGTCGGTCGGAATCTCCTTCATCTTGGCCACGACCTTGGCGCCGTCATGCGGATTGCCGCCGAGTGCCTCGAGGGTCTTCAGGTAGTGCAGCGCGCCGGCGTAGACGCCGGCCACCGTCATCGACGGCATCGTGCCCTTCGGTGACAGCTTCTGGAAGCGGTTGGACCAGGCGCGGGTCTGCTCGTTCAGGTCCCAGTAGAACGACTCGGTGAAGGTCAGGCCCTGCGCGACCTTGAGCCCGAGCGCATGCACGTCGTTGACGAACAACAACAGCGCGGCGAGCTTCTGGCCGCCCTGGACGATGCCGAATTCGGAAGCCTGCTTGATCGAGTTGGTGGTGTCGCCGCCGGCGTTGGCAAGGCCGATGACCTTGGCCTTCGACGATTGCGCCTGCAGCAGGAAGGACGAGAAGTCCGCGGTGTTGAGCGGATGCTTTACCGAGCCGAGCACCTTGCCGCCACTGCTGGTCACGACTGCGGAGGTGTCGCGCTCCAGCGCATGGCCGAAGGCGTAGTCGGCGGTGAGGAAGAACCAGGTGTCGCCGCCGGCCTTGGTCAGCGCCTTGCCGGTGCCGTTGGCGAGCATGTAGGTGTCGTAGGTGAAGGAGATGGTGTTGGCGTTGCAGGCCTTGCCGGTGAGGTCGGCAGTGGCCGCGCCGGAGTTCAGGAGGATCGAGTTCTTCTCCTTGACCAGATTGGAGACGGCCAGCGCCACACCGGAGTTCGGCGTGTCCATGATCACGTCGACCTTCTGGGTGTCGATCCACTGCCGGCCGATGTTGACGCCGACGTCGGGCTTGTTCTGGTGGTCGCCGCTGATGACCTCGATGGTCCAGCCCTTGGCCTTCAGGCCTGAATCCTCGACCGCCATGTTGACGGCTGCGACCGAGTTGGGCCCGCCGATGTCGGCATACAGGCTGGACATGTCGTTGAGCACGCCGATCTTGACGACCTTGTCGTCGGCGAAGGCGGAGCCGGCAAAGCTGAGCGTGGTGGCAGCAAGCAACGCGGCCATCCGCCGCGTATGAGACGTCGTCATCAAAGTCCTCCCTGGTGTCGTGTCATGGCGGGGCTTCTTGGGCGCCCTTTGCCGTCGGTCTCCCTGGATAGCCGGTCTTGTGAGTTGCGGCAATGCGCCAAAAGGCGCGAGACGCGCGCAAGGTTTGTGCGTTTCGCTTGAGCGTTAACGCAGGGCGTCCGAGGTCAGCCGGAATTTCTGGATGCGCTTACCGGTGTCGACCTCGGCGGTATAAACGTTGCCCTGCCGGTCGACAGCCATCGCGTGCACCCAATGGAATTGGCCGGCATTGCGGCCATTGTGGCCGAAGCTGCCAACCACGCTGCCGTCATCCCGCCTGATGATGCGGATCTCGTTGTTCTCGCCATCGGCAGACAGCAGGTAGGTCTGCTTCGGATCCGGCCAGATCGCGATGTCCCACACCGCGCCATTGCCGAGCGTGTTCTTTTCGAAGAACCATTCGGTCACGAATGTCCCGTCCTTCCTGAACACCTGGATGCGGTCGTTGATGCGGTCGCAGACATAGACGAGACCATCGTCGGCGATCTTCACGCAGTGCACGGGATTGCCGAACTGCTGGGCGACCGATGCCTTGGGATCATACGGTGGCTGCTTGGCATCATCAGGGACACGGCCGTAGGCTCCCCAATGCCGCTTGTAGGCGAGGGTGGTGGCATCGAACACGATGACGCGGCGGTTGCCGTAGCCGTCGGCGACGTAGATCTCGTTCGCCTCCTTGTCGATCGCTGTCTCCGCGGGCTTGCCGAGCTGGGTGGTGTCGTTGGAGCCCTTGCTCGGCGCCATCGTTCCGATCTGAGCGACGAACTTGCCATCGAGCGTGAACTTCAGGATGGCGTTGTCATTGTCGGCATTGCCGCCGATCCAGACGAAGCCGCGTTCGTCGACCTCGATGCCATGCTCGCGGCCGACCCATTCATAGCCCGGGCCCGGGCCGCCCCAGGCGCGCAAGAGATTGCCGTCGGTATCGAATTCGAGCACCGGGGGCGCCGGCATGCAGCATTTCGATCGCGGCGGATTGAGCGTGGCGCCTTTCTCGTCGTCGGTCAGCGAGCGCGGCCGGTGAATGACCCAGATGTGGCCCTGGTGATCAACCGTGATGCCGCCGACCTGGCCGAGGATCCAGTTGTTGGGGAGCTGCTTCGGCCAGGACGGCTCGACCGCGAACGCGGGCACCTCCGCTGCGGCGCTGGTGCCGCGAGAGAAGAGGACGTTGCCGGCCGCAACGGCGAACAGCAGAACGACCAGGGCAGGCCTTGTCGCGCGTCCGCGTCGTGCTCGCGTCATACCGTCCTCCCCGATATGTGCTGCGGTCATCCGCTTATGAGCGCAGTCAATCGCGGGCATGGCGGGGTGTCAATCGCGCGGGGGCACGCCGATCGGCAGGCTCAGACGGGCGCCTGCTCCACAGCTTCCTTTTTCGGCGGCGTCGGCAACGTGGGCGGCCGCAGAAAGCGCGTCAGCATGAGCCGCAGATGCTCACTGCTCTGCTTGATATCGACCGCCGGATTGCGGATCGGCAGCGCACGTGCGCCGTCGACGATCACGAACAGGATGTTCGCGGTCGCCTCCGGATCGAGGCGGGGATCGACCTCGCCGCGGCCCTGTGCCTTGGTGAGGAAGTCGACCAGCAGCGCCCGCATCGCGCGCGCATGCGCGTGGACGATGGCGGCAAAGTCGGCATTGCGACAGGCCTCGGCCAAGGCCTCGGCGCTGAGGACCTGGGCCTGCGGCTGGTGAATGCTGGCGCTCTCGAGCTCTTGCACCAGGGCGTCGATCACGTCGGGCGAGGCCAGGATTGCCTGGAGGCGCGATGCAGCGTGGCTCAGATTCTGCTCGACCAGCGCCTGGATCATCGCCTCCTTGCTGGGAAAGTAATGATAGAGGTGGCCCGGGCTGATCTTCGCCGCAGCGCAGATGTCGGTGGTGCTGGCGCCGTGGAATCCGTTCCTGACGAAGCACGACAGGGCGGCCTGGAGAATCCCCTGGCGCTTCTGCTCGTGCTTGACCGGATCGACCTTTCTCATCGCGCGTCCCGTCGGGCCAACTCTCGCCACATTCGTCGTTTCCGCCAACTGCTTGTAATATAAAATAATATTTCTCGCCGCTCTAATCTAGAGAATTGGATCTAGTTTAGTTGGACAAGCGCTGCTGCTTGTGAGACTTAATTAGAGTGAGCTATCTATCAATGGGTCTCCCCGCTACGATGCGTCTCGCTCCGCTGAAGTCGACGGCCCTGATTTCCCTGGCGCTGGCAACGGCCGGCTGCGCCACTGCTCCGCTCGAGCGGGCCGGCTCGCTCAAGAATTACGATCGCCTCGCCGATGCCAACGGCCTGGTGACGCGCGCGCAGATCAAGGCCAACAAGAAGGAGCTGCTCGAGGCCAAGACGATCCGGATCGAGCCGACCGCGTTTCCGCCGCGTCCCGACATCGCCCTCGACGAGAACGAGCGCAAGCTGGTGGCCAACGTCATCAGCCGCGAAATGTGCCTGCGTCTCAGCGAGCGATTCCAGATCGTCGGACCCCGCGAGGAGGCGGATCTGACGGTCAAGGCGACCGTGACCCATGCCACGGCGACCAACGCGACCGCATCGGCAGCCTCGCAGGCGGCGTCCATCGCCAAGAGCGTCGCGCTGCCGGGCGTTCCCGTGCCGGTGCCCCGGCTGCCGGTCGGGCTCGGCACGCTGTCCGTCGAGGCCGAGGCGCGCGACTTTGCCGGCTTCCAGAAGGCCGCGATGGTGTGGGCGCGCGGCGCCAACTCGGTCTCCAATGCGCGGATGGCCAATGACGGCGACGCCTACGACCTCGCTTCCGAGTTCGGCGCCGACTTCGCCAAGCTGGTGTCGACCGGCGAGTCGCCGTTCTCAGGCGTCCCGTCGCTGGCCTCGCTGCCTTCGGTGTCGAGCGTGCCGGCCAAGCTGGGTGGCGCTCCCAAATATGCCGCATGTGAGCAGTACGGACGCTTCCCCGGCCTGAAGGGCTTTGTCGGTGCCGGCCTGGGCCTGCCGCCGGGCTGGACTGACAAGGGCGCTGACGAGGCCAGGCCCGACGCGCCGCAGCCGTCGCCGGAGATCGCAAGCGTGGAGCAGCAAGCGTCGCGATGAAGTCTGCCGCCTCGTTCCGCGCGCTTGTCCCGCGTATCCTGCTCGCGTTCGCCGCGTCGCTGTTGCTGGCGGCCTGCGCAGCCATCATGCCGCGCAACGCGCTGCCGGAAGCGGCTGCCGTCAGCGCCGACCCGGTCGGCTTCCGCAACGTCCGCTACTGGGGTGATGAGCCGGCGCCGCGCTTTGCCGAGGCCGCGATGTCGCGCGCGTCGGCCGAAATCCCGATCTCGCGTCCGCTGAATTTCCTCGCGATCTCCGGTGGTGCCGAGAACGGTGCGTTCGGCGCCGGGCTTCTGGCCGGCTGGGGCGAGGCCGGGAACCGGCCGTCGTTCGACATGGTGACGGGCGTCAGCTCCGGCGCGCTGATCGCGCCGTTCGTCTTCCTGGGGCGCGAGCACGACGACAAGCTGCGCGAAATCTTCACCGCCTATGAGCGCAAGGACATTTTCACGGTCAACATTCCCGGCCTGCTCCAGGGCTCGGCGCTGGCCGACAACACGCCGCTGTCGCGGCTGATCGAGAAATATGTCGATCGCGAGTTTCTCCGCGACGTCGCGCGCGAGAGCAGCAAGGGCCGGGTGCTGCTGGTCGGCACCACCAATCTCGATGCGCAGCGTCCGGTGCTGTGGGACATGGGCCGCATCGCAGCAGCCGATACGCCAGAGGCGATCGCCCTGTTCCGTCAGGTGCTGTTGGCCTCCGCGACCGTGCCGGGCGCCTTCGCCCCCGTTCGCATCAAGGTGCGGATCGGCGACAAGGACTACGACGAGCTGCATGTCGACGGCGGCGTCACCCGGCAGGTGTTCATCGGTCCCTCGGTGCTGCGCCTCGTCTCCGGCCGCGGCCCGCGCAGGAGCGTGAGCGGCGCACATCTCTACGTCATCCGTAACGCCCGCATCGATCCGCAATGGGACAGCGTCGGCGCCGACGTGCTCTCGGTGACGCAGCGCTCGCTGTCGACCCTGATCAAGAACCAGGGCATCGGCGACATCTACCGCATCTACTCGGTGGCGAAGTTCAACGGCATCGACTTCAACCTCGCCAGCGTGCCGGCCGATTTCCAGGTCAAGGCCGACGGCCCGTTCGATCGCACCTACATGACTGCGCTGTTCGATCGCGGCCACGACATGGGCCAGCGCGGCTATCCCTGGGTGAAGAGCCTGCCGGGGCTGCAGTCCAACGAGCACGGCATCACGGCGCAGGGGACCACGCGCACCATGGCCGCGGCCGCGCGATGAACTTCCGTCAGACCTGCTTGCCATTTGCGCGACACGTGACCTTGCGTTCGGCGCTGGGGAGTGCGGCGCTGTTGACGTCCGTGCTGCTCGGCGGCTGCGCGACCTCGGGCACGACGCCATCGTCCGACACGGCGCAGTACGGCAATACGTACAACTATCTCCCGGTGAACGACGTGCCGCATGACGACCAGCGCCCGGTGCTGACGCCGGAGCAGCAGGAGAAGCTGCGCAAGGAGCTGACGGCAGTGCGCGATCGTCAGGCGCCGGCTGCGGACAAGGCTGCGGCGGCCAAGCCTTCCGCGGCGAACTCTGCTGCCGCCAATCCGACCGCAAGATAACAACGAGATTCCGGATTCAAGGCCTGCGGCCTTGCCCCGGAATGACGGTGGTTGCGCAGGGCTACGCCGGCGGCTGGAAGCTCTTCAGGGTGCGCGTCTTGTACTCGTAGAGCTTGCCGGTCTCGGTCCACGACGGCAGGCACATCGGCACGATGAACTCGGCGACCTGCTCGGGCGTTTCGAGCGTCATCGGATCTTCGCCGGGGAACACCGTGGCGCGCATGCGGGTCCGGATCGGGCCCGGGCTGAACAGGTTCACGCGCAGCGGCGTCCGCTCGGTCTCGTGCGCCCACACCCGTGCCAGCGTCTCCAGCGCGGCCTTGGTGACGGCGTAGGGGCCGAGATAGGCCTGGGCCTTGTGGGCGGCGCCTGACGTGAGAAACACCGCGCGGCCGGCGTCGGAGGCCTTCAGCAGCGGCTCCATGCAGCGGATCAACTGGAAGTTGGCGGAGAGGTTGACGGCGACGACGTCGTTCCAGGGCTTCAGGTCGATATGGCCGAGCGGCGACGACGGGCCGGGCACGGCGGCATTGCCGACGAGAATGTCGAGCTTGCCGTGACGCTCATGCAGCGCGGCGCCGAGCCGAGCGATGCCGTCGCTGTCGGTCATGCTCAGCGGCACCAAGGTGGCGCCGTTGCCGGTCTCTTTCCGGATCTCGTCGTCGAGCTCCTCCAGCCCGCCCTGGGTGCGGGCGACGGCCACGACATGGGCGCCGGCGCGGGCGAGCGCGCGGGCGGTCGCATGGCCGATGCCGCGCGAGGCGCCGGTGACGAGGGCAATACGGTTGGCGAGGGGAAGGGTCATGGTCGCAAATCTCTGACGTCGTCGTCCCGGCGAAAGCCGGGACCCATACTCCGCGGCGGTTATGAGGGAGTTGGCTGTCTGTGGCTAGTCCTGCCCGCCAAGGACGGCTGGCGATGATGGGTCCCGGTTTTGGCCGGGACGACAGCTCACTATGCATCGTCATTCCGGGGCGAGGCCGCAGGCCTCGAACCCGGAATCTGGAGATGATACGGGGATCAGCAAGCTCGGGATTCCGGGTTCGATGCTGCGCATCGCCCCGGAATGACTGCGTGTGGAAAGAACCTCAGCTCGCCTCGGCCAACAGCGACAGCTGATGCTGGGTCGACTCGACCATCGCCTGGTCCGTGAGGTGGGTCGGATAGCTGCCGGTGAAGCAGTGGTCGGAGTATTTCGGTGCGGCCGGATCACGTGCCGGCTCGCCCATGGCGCGGTACATGCCGTCGATCGACAGGAACGCCAGCGAATCCGCGCCGATCAGCTCGCGCATCTCCTCGAGCGAATGCGTCGCCGCCAGCAGGCCGCCACGGTCCGGCAGGTCGATGCCGTAATAGTCGGGGTAGAGGATCGGCGGCGAGGCGAGGCGGAAATGCACCTCGGTGGCACCGGCGTCGCGCATCATGCGCACGATCTTGCGCGAAGTGGTGCCGCGCACCAGCGAGTCGTCGATCAGGATGATGCGCTTGCCCTCGATCGCGGCGCGGTTGGCCGAGTGCTTCATGCGCACGCCGGATTCGCGGATCGCCTGGGTCGGCTGGATGAAGGTGCGGCCGACATAGTGATTGCGGATGATGCCGAGCTCGAACGGCACGCCGGAATGCTGACTGTAGCCGATCGCCGCCGGCACGCCGGAATCCGGCACCGGCACCACGACGTCGACGTCGGGATGGCTCTCGCGCGCGAGCTGCGCGCCGAACGCCTTGCGCACCTCGTAGACCGAGCGGCCGCCGACCACGGAATCGGGCCGCGCGAAATAGATGTATTCGAACACGCACGGACGCGCCGGCTTCGGCGGGAACGGCTTGTGGCTGTGCGCGCCGGTCTCGTCGAAGATCACGACCTCGCCCGGCTCGATGTCGCGGATGTAGCGCGCGCCGATCATGTCGAGCGCGCAGGTCTCCGAGGCCAGGATCGGGCAGCCTTCGAGCTCGCCATAGACCAGTGGGCGGATGCCGAGGGGATCGCGGGCGCCGATCAGCTTCTTGTTGGTCATGCAGACCAGCGAGTAGGCGCCTTCGAGCGCGCGTAGCGCCTCGATGAAGCGATCGATGAAGTTGGTGCGGCGGGAATGCGCGACGAGATGCAGGATCACCTCGGTGTCGGTGGTCGACTGCATGATGGCGCCGGCGCGCACCAGCTCGCGGCGCAGGGTGAGGCCGTTGGTGAGGTTGCCGTTGTGGCCGACCGCGAAGCCGCCGGCATTGAGCTCGGCGAACAGCGGCTGCACGTTGCGCAGGATGGTCGCGCCGGTCGTGGCGTAGCGGACGTGGCCGATCGCGGCATTGCCGGGCAGGCGCTCGATCACCTCGCGGCGGGAGAAGGTGTCGCCGACGAGACCCAGGCGGCGCTCGCTGTGGAAGCGCGCGCCATCGTAGGAGACGATGCCGGCGGCTTCCTGGCCGCGATGCTGGAGCGCATGCAGGCCGAGCGCGGTGATCGCGGCGGCGTCATTGTGCCCATAAATGCCGAACACGCCGCACTCTTCGCGCAGCGTGTCTCCGTCAAGGTCTGGGTCTCTGAGGTAGGCTTGAGGTCCGAAGTCCAGATCCGCGTGGGAGTCCATTTGGGCTTCGCCGGAAGAATCGTGGTGCTGGTCCATCGCGCCTCTCTTCTGGGCTAGGCTCACTTGGCCGCGGGTTTCTCGATCAGCTTCTTCAAGCTGTCGCGGGCAGGCTTGCTGTACCCATCGCCGCCCACTCCGGGCGACTCGGTGTCAGTCTGGTCGTCGTCCGGCTTGTTCTTCTTGAATTTCTTTAAAATGGTGTTCTCGGGATCATCAGGCAAGAGCGACATCAGCCAATCCCCGGTTCCCTGCAGGACCACGCGGGACTTGGCGCCGGTGACCCAGTCCGGACGCTGCTTGTCCGGCACCAGCCAGCTGAAGAACAGGAAGGCGACGACCACGATCAGGAGGCCACGGCCCAGTCCGAACAGGAATCCCAGGGTGCGGTCGAGCGCGCCAATGCGCGAATCGAGGATCATGTCGGAGATCTTGACCGTGATCACCGAGACGATGAGCAGGGTGCCCACGAAAGTACCGGCAACGACCACGACGCTGGCGACGGTATCGTTGTTGAAATAGGTCTTGGCGGTCGGCAGCAGCTTCGAGAATGAATAAAGCGTGACCAGGGCCGCCGCGCCCCACGCGGCGATCGACAGGATCTCGCGCATGAAGCCGCGGACCATCGCGAGCAGCCCCGACACCAGCATCACGCCGAGCAGGATGAGATCGAGGATCGTTATCGGCATCGGCTGCTCAGGTCCGCTTGTCAGGTCCAAGGTTCGCTTCGAATTGACGGAGGACCGCCCCTCCAGGCGGAGGAGAGCAGGGTTCCCCGGCAAGTCCGGACGCTGCACCATCCCGCGTGGGCGCCCGGTTGCGGCGTTGTATAGCGGCGAGTCACGCGAACGTCACGGTCCGGCTAGCCGTCCTGGCGGCGGAATCTCGCTGGTGTGGCATTTTTTTCGGCATGGCTGGGGCCACGGCGGCCCTGCTCACCCTCGTCCCGGCTGCCGTCGTGGCGGGCGCGGGGCGTGCCTCGCGCGGCGATGTCGGCGACCAGGCTGGTCAATCCGCCGACGGTATTGAGGCTGAGCCCGGCATCGCCGCCGGCCTCGCCGCGGGCGCGCTCCGGCAGCACGACGCGGCCGAAGCCGAGCTTGGCGGCCTCCTTCAGCCGCGCCGAGGTCTGCGCCACCGGGCGGACCGCGCCCGACAGCGAAATCTCGCCGAAATAGACCGCATCGGGCGGCAGCGGCGCGTTGACCAGCGAGGAGACCAGAGCTGCGGCCGCGGCGAGATCCGCCGCCGGCTCGTTGATGCGCAGGCCGCCGGCGACGTTGAGATAGACGTCGTGGCCCGACAGCTTGACGCCGCAATGCGCCTCCAGCACGGCCAGCACCATTGACAGCCGGCTCGGATCCCAGCCAACGACGGCGCGGCGCGGCGTGCCGAGCGAGGTCGGCGCCACCAGGGCCTGGATTTCGACCAGCACGGGGCGGGTGCCCTCGATCCCGGCAAAGACCGCCGTGCCGGGGCTGCCGAGATCGCGCTCGGACAGAAACAGCTCGGAGGGGTTGGTGACCTCGCGCAGACCCAATCCGGTCATTTCGAACACGCCGATCTCGTCGGTCGGGCCGAACCGGTTCTTGACGGCGCGCAGGATGCGGAACTGCTGCGAGCCCTCGCCCTCGAACGACAGCACCGCGTCCACCATGTGCTCGACGACGCGGGGGCCGGCGATCTGGCCGTCCTTGGTGACGTGGCCGACCAGGATGATGGCGGCGCCGGATTTCTTGGCGAAGCGAATGAGCTTCTGCGCCGAGGCGCGCACCTGGGTAACCGTGCCCGGCGCCGATTCGACGGTGTCGGTCCACATTGTCTGGATCGAATCGATCACGATCAGTCGCGGCACGCCGCCTTCCGACAGGGTCGCGATGATGTCCTCGACCGAGGTCTCAGCCGCCAGTTGTACCGGCGCATCCGCAAGCCCGAGGCGCTCGGCGCGCAGCCGCACCTGGGCGACAGCTTCCTCGCCGGAAATGTAGACCGCGCGATGGCCGGCGCGCGCCAGCATCGAGGTCGCCTGGGTCAGAAGCGTCGATTTGCCGATGCCGGGATCGCCGCCGACCAGCAGCACCGAGCCGCGCACGAAGCCGCCGCCGGTGACGCGGTCGAGCTCGGTCATGCCCGACGACAGCCGCGGCGCGTCGATGGTCTTGCCGGTCAGCGATTCCAGCTGGAACGTGCGGCCCTTGCGCTTGGAGCGCAGCGACACCGGCGCGGAGGTTGCGCCCGTGGTGTCTTCCTCCGCCAGCGTGTTCCACTCGCCGCAGGCCTCGCATTTGCCCTGCCAGCGCGAATAGGCCGCGCCGCAGTTCTGGCAGACGAAGGAGAGCGTGGTCTTGGCCATGGAGGGAGAATCGATGTGCTCAGGAGTGGGTGGCGTTCCATAGCATAGTTAGGCCTGCGGCCAGCATGATGCCATCCATCACCACGCGGAACACATCGGGCTTCATGTGCAGCACGAAGCGTTTGGCGACGAAGGCGCCAGCCATCAGCGAGCCGCCGGCGATCAGGCCCTTGAGCAGAATGTCCGGCGTCAGCGCGCCGAAGCGCTGGAAGGTGATGGATTTCGAGACATAGAGCCCGAGCGAGCTGGCAGCCTCGGTGGCGAGGAAGGCGCCCTTCGACAGCCCATAGAACAGGAACAGCGGCACGCTGAGCGGCCCGGTCGAGACCACGATGCCGGTCAGAAATCCGATCACCGCACCGCCGAGCGCGAGGTGCCAGAGGTTGGCCTTGAGGTCGTGCCGCGTCAGCCAATGCCGTACCGGCACCATCGCCATCAGGAACAGGCCGATCGTGATATCGACCGCCTGCGACGGCAGGATCAGCAAGGTGCGCGCGCCGAGTGCGGCGGCCGGAATGCCGGTGACCGAATAGGCCGCGCAGGCGCGCCAGTCGACCTCGCGCCACCACGCCAGGATGCGCGACAGGTTCGCCATGACGGCGGCGACCGCCATGATCGGCACGGCCTCCTTCGGGCCGTACTCGTAGGCCAGCACCGGCATCAGCATGATCGACGAGCCGGTGCCGACGATGCCGGACAACGTGCCGGCAACGAGGCCTATCGCGAGCACGAACAGGAAGCCCAAGATTGTCGCCTCCAGCAGACGAGCTCTATCCCCACGTCATTGCGAGCGGAGCGGCGGAGCGAAGCCATCCAGACTGTCTCCGCGGAGGGATTCTGGATTGTTTCGCTCCGCTCGCAAATGACGGGGACAAGCTGCGCCGTGTGGTTAATCGGCGGTTCGTGCCGACTCGAAATCGTCGATGATTGTGCGTCCGCATCATTAAAAGTTGAAGCGTATTCCTCGCACGTCCGCTCATGTTCTCGGACGATGACGATGAGCAAAACCCCGATGTCCTTGCAGATGCGGCCGTCCCTGACGGCAACCGCCGATGCGAAGTTCCCCTGGTTCACGGCCGCGATGCTGGCCATGGAAGCCGGCGAGGTCATCCGGCTCCGGCTGGAAAAGTTCGCGCGCGGCGAAGCCGACGCGGGCCAGGAAGCGGAGCTGATGGTCAGCGAAAAGATCGCCGCAGCCCTGGAGGCGACGGCGAAGCTGATGGCCAGCGCGAGCCCGGCCGCGGTCGTCGATCTCTATCGGGATTATGTCGCGGCCAACGCCGAGCGGCTGTCGGCGTAAGCACGCGCAGTCCGGCTGTCTTTGGGCTGGCTCGGGGCTGCGTGCCGCCGCAGACGAATGTCGAGCAACCCAGGGCGGACAACCTCGTCATAGCGCCGGCGACCGGGCGGCCTCGTGCCTTCACGTGCGGTGTTGCCAACGAAGAGAAGATCGGACACCCTACCGAAAACGCGATTGCTGATCACCTCGTTTTCACCGGACCGATCCAGTGCGACTGCTCTTACGCCTCATGCAACGCGTGCTGGTCGCCGGGCTCGGGATCTTCACGGTCTGGCTGATCGTGTTCGTGGTGTTCGAGACGGCGGACCGCAGGCTGCCCTGGATTGCCGCCGTCGGCGTCAGCTACGCAATCGCGGCCTATGTCGTTCTGCCACGCGTGATCCGATTGAGTCTCAGGATCCTTCAGAGCCGGAGGGTGCCCAGCTACACGATCACCGGCGATGGATTGCCCGGCGACCCCGTCAATCTCGCCCTGATCGGCACGCTTCGACAGCTCCGCGCGAGCTTTGCTGCGATCGGTTGGTGCGAGGCGGACCGATTGGGGCTGGCAAGCTCGTGGGCCATGGTCCGCGCCTTCGTCCTCGCCAGGCCGTACCCCACTGCTCCTTTCAGCACCCTCTATCTGTTCGGTCGCGGCCAGGATATCGGCTTTCAGAAAGCCATCGGCAATAGTCCGCGAAAGCGTCATCACGTCCGGTTCTGGGCCGTTGACCTTGCCCACGCCGAGAAGAGCTGGAACGCTGGCGATTTCTGGTTAACGACCGACACGCCTGCGGCCGATGAGTCCGTCCTCTGGGTCGGTGCCGGCACGAAGGATACGGGCCTGTCGCTCACCCGACTGACCTTTCAGATCACGCACGCCACCGATCCGGATGCCAATGCGGAGCGGGACTACATCATGGCCGAATTGATCAGAACACGATCGATCGAGACCGTCGAGCTCTATAAGGCCGGCCGGAGTCTGCCCGAGCGGGTCAATCACTACGTATCGGACGGCGACATCGCGTTGGCGAGCGTGGTGATCGCCGCCAATGCCGACGCGCATGAGGGGTCTTCGACGCCGGCCTAGTGGACTTGCTGACGAGCCGCGTTCGAGGTCGTTCCCTCTGCTCGAGGCCGGACCAGGAAGGCGGTGCCGAGCAGGACGACCATCGCAACGCTGACGACAGTCAGGAACGCCTGATCGAAGGCGCGATGAGCGTGCGAGGCGACGATTGCAGCGAGCTCAGTCGGCAGCCGCTCGGCGGCGATCAGCGCCTCGTCGATGCTGTCGCGCGCAGCGGCGGGAATGCCGAGGCCGTCGGGCAGAACCATGAACGCCGTATAGACTCCGGATAGAATGCTTCCGAAAATGCTGATGCCGATTGTGCCGCCGAGCTCGAACGACACCTCCTCGATCGACGCGGCCATGCCTTCGCGGCCTTCAGGCGCGTGATTCATCACAGCGTTGGAGGCGGCAGCGATGGATGCTCCCAGCCCTAGACCATTGACCGCGATGCAGATCAGTTGCAGCGCCAGACTGGCGTTGTAGCAGAGCAGGTAGCCGGCCGCGCCGATGCCTGCGATCAACAGCGCGCCGGACATCGTGGTGGCGGCTCGGACGCGACGGAGCATCAGGCTCGCGAGCGGCCCGCCGATGAAGGCACCGAGCGGGGCCGGAAGGATGTACAATGCCGCCTGCAGCGGCGAATAGCCGAGGACGAGTTGCAGGCGCTGGCTGATCGCGAGCTCCGTCCCCGCAATGGCGAGTGAAGCCACGATCGCGGTGATCACGCTGAGCGTGAACTCGACGTTTCGGAACAGGGTGAAGTCGAGCAAAGGATCCTCGAGACGCAATTGACGGCGTACGAACACCGTCAACATGATGACCGTCGCGACAGCCGTGCCGGCAAGGACGACATAGGAAGACTGGCGACTGCCGAGCTCCTCGACGACGTAGGCGAAGCCGATCAGCCCGGCCATCACCTGCACTGAACCGAGGAGGTCCCAGTCGCGCTCAGCACGATCGGCCGGTGCAGGAATCAGCAGCAGGCCGGCGACCAGCGCCAGCACGACGAGCGGCACGTTGATCAGAAAGACCGAGCCCCACCAGAAATATTCCAGCAGGACACCGCCGACCAAGGGGCCGACGGCCGCCCCGCTGGACGCAACGGCTCCCCAGATCGCGATGGCGAGCGCCCGTTCGTGGTCATCGGAGAAGGTGATGCGAATGATCGACAGCGTCGCCGGCATCATCAGCGCGGCGCCGATCGCGAGCAGGACGCGTCCGCCGATCAGGGCCATGGCGGTCGGCGAATAGGCGGCCACGACCGAGGCCAGTCCGAAGACGATGAGGCCGACAACGAATGTCCTCTTGTGCCCGACGCGATCGCCGAGCGAGCCGAAGCCGGGAAGCAGGCCGGCGACGACGAGCCCGTAGGCCATGACGATCCACAATTTCTCCGAGGCCGTTGCAGCCAGCTCATGGGTCAGGCTCGGCAGCGCCGTATAGAGCACCGTCATGTCGATCACGACGAGCGCCAGCGCGCTGGAGACGGTCAGGAGGATGAGCCAGCGATTACGTTTCGACATCGGCGCGCTCGCTTGCGCAAGCCGTTGTTCATTCGGCGCGTTCGTCGTCTCGAGCACGTTCACCGCTCCCGCTCAGATTCCATGACGATGCGTGATCCGGCCGTTCATCATCGTCAGCTGAATATTGACCTTGCCGATGTCGTGCGGCCCGACATCGAACAGATTGTTCTCGAGCACGATCAGATCGGCCAGCTTGCCGACCTTGATGGAGCCGATCTTGTCCTCCATGCGAAGCTGGTAGGCTCCGTTGATGGTGTAGCCTCGGATGAGGTCCGGCAGGCCCAGGCGTTCGGTCGCGGGCGGATGGACTAGGCCGTCGGGCTTGCCCGGCTCCTGACGTGTATGGCCGGCCTGCAACGCCTCGAGTGGCTTGACGACGACCTTCGAGCCGGTCGCCAGCGCATCCATGCCGAACGACACCGTGACGCCTTCGTCGATGAACGTCTTGAAGGTGTACATGCGGCTCCAGCGCTCGTCGCCGTAGATCTCGCAGACGCGACGCTGGCTGGCATCCGGCACGCCCCATTGGATCTGCGTATTCGCGATCACGCCGAGCTTTCTGAAGCGCGCAATGTCCGATGGCGCGGTGAGGAATGCGTGGCAGATGGTATGACGGCGGTTGCCGGGGCCGTTCTTGCCAAAGGCGGCTTCGTATCCATCCAGGCTCATGCGGACGGCGGCATCGCCGACGGCGTGAAGGTGCGTATCGATTCCCTCGGCATGGGCTTCGCGCAGTATCCGATTCAACACGGGCGATGGCAACAATGGTTCGCCGCGCCAATCCGGGCTTCCGGCATAGGGATCCAGCAGATAGGCGGTGCGGCTCAGCTCGGTGCCATCGACGATCAGCTTGAGCACCTCGGCCTTGACCAGCGGAGTGCGATAGCGCTTCCGGTAGGCCCGAATGATCGGCAGCGGATCGACGCTGGGATCATTGTGATACAGGCTGCCGATCACGCGCTGCAGCAGCTTGCCGCGCTTCTCGAGCTCGACCAGCATGCCGAAACCGTGATGCTGCTCGGTCGGCCAGGCGCTGAAGCCGGCATCGAAGAAGGTGGTGATGCCGGCGGCTGCGAGCCTGGGCTGCCATTCCTCGATCGCGGCGGCGGTCGACTTCAGGCCGAATGGTTCGATGCCGTGCTTTTCGAGCGCCTTGAGCACCGCGAACAGCGCAGGCACTTCTGAAATGAAGCCGGTCGGCAGGCCATTGGGATCCTTTTCGTACCAGGAGGAGCCGGGCACGACGTCGCGCGGGGTATCCTTCGTAATGCCGGCCATCTCCAGCAGCTTGGAATTGACCCAGTAGCCGTGCAGATCGCAACTGACGAGCAGGACCGGTCGATCGGGGAAGATCTCGTCCAGCGGCTCCTTGCGCGGACCCGAGGCGGGAAACGCGCTAGCGATCCAGCCGAAGCCCAGAATGAACTTTTCGTCGGAATGCGTCTTCGCGTAATCGCGCAGGATCGCGTAGATGCGCTCCGGATCCTCCTCGTTGACCCAGGCGCCGCGGGCGAAGGCCAGCGTGCAAAGATGCCAATGCGCCTCGACGAAGCCCGGCATGAGCATCCGCCCCTTGAGGTCGATGACGTCAGCCCCGCGTCCGGCAAATTTCATCGCGCCTGCGTCGTCGCCGACGTAGACGATCGTGTCTCCCTTGACGACGACGGCCTGGGCCCAGGGCAGGGAGTCGTCCACCGTGTAGACGCGCCCGCCGCGAAAGATGGTCGTGCTGCTGGAGGCGGCCCAGGCCGGAGCCGAGGCAGCGGCGAACGCTGCGGCCGCAGCCGAGGTCGCGACCATCTGGCGACGGGTCAGTCCGCCGCGCTCCGACTTAGATGCCGCAAACAGCGAACCGATGGCGGAACCGCATGCAATGCACATTGTCCTGCTCCGAAGTCCTGCTCCGAAAATTCCGCGCTCCGGGTGAGCTGCACGATTGCCGAGTCAGACGCTGAAACTACTTCACTCAGCACCCGCCAAGATTGACAACGATCAAGTCAATCTCGGCGGCGTCGAGCGCCAGCACGCATACTGAAGTCTTCGTTTCCTGTTGATGGATAAACTTCAAATCGAATGCTTTCAGACAGAGAAAAGGAGGACCGCCGCAACGACTCATCGTCTATGCGTCGCCCGAGCGCGAGGGTGTCATTCATACCGTGGAGGTCATCGATCCCACCGATGCCTGGTCCCGAGCACCGTCACTTCGGGAACAGGAAAGCCAGGCTGGCGCGAAACTGCCACCGCGATGCCAGGTCCGGCCTCAGCACATTGTAGTAGACACCGATCTCGGCGTTGACCGGCTGCTTGTCGACCATGAAGAGCTTGCCTATTCCCGCGCCGACCGGAACGTCAGCCGTCTGCCGGTACGCACCCGTGTTCGGCATGGCGATATTCTCCAGCCCGACGCTGATCGTATCCGCGATCGGGTTTTGCGCCGCCTTGGCGAGATCTTCGAGCGATGGCGTCCTCTGCTGTGCCGAGGCGCCGGCGCCTGGGTACAGCGCTGAGATCAGGAACAGGAGAACCGCTCGTCGAAAAATTCTCGGAGTCATGGCCGACCTCACTGTCGAAGCGCTGCTCTCGCATCCGTTGTCTCGCATCTGCACCGTTCCGGCCGCTATGGAGTCAGGCGAAGGTCGGAAATTGCCCGCCGGCGAACAGTGACGGCCGCAGGCGAGACCAGTTCGACGCGAACTGGAACGTGTCGAGATCGGTGTAGGTCTGGCCGATCACCTGCATGCCCGAGGGCATGCGGTCCTCGACCACGCCGAGCGGGACATCGACGACCGGATAGCGGTTGAGCAGATTCCAGTGCCACGTCAGCGCCAAGCCCAGACCGGTGCCCACCCACGGGTCGACCTTGTTTTCCTTGCTCTTGAACATGTCGGCCCCGACCAGAGGCGTTGCCATGGTCGGCATGAGCAGGATGCGGTAGCCCTTGCCGAACACGCGCTGCTGCACCTGGCGGTGCAGCCGCTGCAGCAGCTCTTCGGCTTCTTCGGCCTGGCGCGGTCCGACCGCGCCGACCTGGTCGAGCATTTCGGTCATGTAGGGCGAGAGCTGATCGCGATGCGCATTCGAGATCTCGATCGCAGTGCCGATGGACGTCGACATCAGCCCACGGATGAAGACCATCTTGTGGGCCTTCGTGAAGCCGCAGTCGACCTCGTCCACAGTGCACCCCGCGGCGCGCAGCGCCTCGATTCCTCTCAGCATCGCAGCCTTCACGGACGGTATGACGTCCGCAATGCCGGCGCCCCAATCCACGGCGATGCGCCACCCGGAAAGGCGCGGATAACGGGTGGGATAGTCGAGACGAGGGCGCATCGCAGCCATCACCCGCTCGGACGGACCGACGATCGCGTTCTGGAGGCGGACGAGGTCGTCGAAGCGCCGCGCCATCGGGCCCGAGGTCGAGAACGGGATTTCCCCACCAGCCACGCGTCCGAACGGCGGCCTGAAGCCATAGAGACCACATTGTGAGGCGGGAATTCGGATCGAGCCGCCCATGTCCGAGCCCATGGCGAGCGTCGTGAAGCCTGCGGCCAACGCCGCGCCCGATCCCGCCGACGACCCGCCCGGAGAGTATTCGAGATTCCACGGATTGCGTGTCGTGCCCCAGGCGCGGGTGGACGCGCCGAGGAAGAGGTAGAATTCCGGCACGGTCGTCTGGAACGGCATGACGGCGCCGGCGGCCTCGAGCGAGTCGGTGATGGCCGAGTTTTCCGTTGCGGGCGGCGAGTCCTTGAAGAGGAGCGAGCCCTGCGTCGTCCGCCAGCCCGGCCTGGAGAATTCGTCCTTGATGGCTACCGTGATCCCTTCGAGCGGCCTTGCGGTGCCACGCCGATAGCGGTCCTCGGACAGCTTGGCCTCCTTCATCGCCTGGTCGAAGTGCGCGTAGGTGATACAATTGACCTTCGGGTTGTAGGCTTCGATCCGCTTGATCTGCGCCTTCAAGAGATCGACGGGCGACGCCTTGCGGGCCCGGAACATGGCGATGAGGTCGGCGACCGACGCATAGCAGAGCGGATCGGCGGACTCGGCGCGCGCGGCCGGCAAATCGAGTCCGGACGCGACCAACGCCGCTCCCGCGCCTTTGATGAGCGTTCTTCTGTCAATCATATACGCCTCCGTATTTCCTGGAATCGGTCTGAGTTTGTCGATGTGGCCCTGAAGGTGACGGTCCGAGACGTCGCTGGATTCAGCTTCGCTGTTCGTGCCTGACCTGACCGTTCATGACGGTCATCAGCACCTTTGTGTTGTGGATGTCGTGCGGGGCGACTTCGAACAGGTTTCTTTCAAGCACGATCAGATCGGCGAGCTTGCCGACCTCGATCGAACCGACCTTCTGGTCAAGCCCGAGCTGATAGGCCGGGCCCATGGTGGCGGCGCGGATCGCCTCTTCGAGGCTGATCCGCTCGTCGAGCGGCACCAAGGCCGGCTGACCCGGCTTGTTCAACTCCCGCCGCGTGGTCGCGATCTCGATCGCATCCAGCGGCTTGTAGGTGCTGTAATAGCCGGCGGCCGGCCAATCGGTGCCGAGCGAGATGTTGGCGCCATGACGCAGGATCGAGCCGGTGCGAAACGCCTGCTCGGCGCGGGCGCCGACGCGCGGCCGCATCACGCCCTGCCAATAGGCGTCCGCCACCGACCATTGGGCGGAGAATTGCGCGGTGACGCCAAGCTTGGCGAAGCGCGGCAGATCGTCAGGTGAAACAAATATGAGATGCGCCAGCGTGTGCCGGCGATCGCGCGGCGGATTGACCTTGATCGCGGCTTCGAACGCGTCCAGCGACAGGCGGTTGGCGCGATCACCGTAGGAATGGATGTGAATATTGAGGCCCGCCCTGTCGGCGCGGCGGATGATGTCCTTGAACTGGTCCGGCGGGACCAGCGTCTCGCCGCTCGTGCTCGGATCGTCGCTATAGGGGGCCAGCAATGCGGCGGTCCGTTGGGCTTCGCCGCCGTCGATGTTGAGCTTGAGAACGGGCGCCTGCACCAGTTCGGAATTGAAGCGTCGACGCAGGGCCTTCGCGATCGGCACGGGGTCGATCGCCGGATTGTTGTGGTAGGTCGATCCGACCACACGGAACGGCAGTTTTCCTTTGCGCTCCAGATCCTGATAGAGTTCGTAGCCTGTCTCCTCGGGCAGAACGAGCAGTCCGGCATCGAACACGCTGGTGATGCCGGCCGCCGACGCCTTCGGCAGCCACTGTGCGAGCGAGTCCGCAACATGGCCGGTCGTGAACGGCGAGACCGCGTTGAGGACCGGAAACATCGCCGGTGGCTCGACCAGATAGCCGGTCGGCTCTCCCGAGGCCGGGTCCCGCTCGAAGTAGCTGTAGCCGGGCAACGGATCCTTGGTCGCCTTGGTCACCTCGGCAATCGCCAGCGTCTTGGAATTGACCCAGGCGGAATGGCCATCGATCCCGACGAGAAAGACGGGCGTGTCCGGCCAGATCTGATCGAGATCCTCCTTGCGCGGGCCGGTCGGCGGAAAGGCGTTATAGCGCCAGCCGAAGCCGCGGACGATGCCGGCCTGGCCCAGCTTGGCGCGATAGGCCTTCAGGGCGTCGAGCATCTCCTCCCTTGTGTCGTATTGAAGATCGACACCCCGAGTCACGACTGCGCCCGCTATCGGATGGATGTGTCCTTCCACGAAACCGGGCAGCAGCATCCTGCCGGCGAGATCGACGACGCGGGTCTTTGGGCCAATGAAGGACCGGACGCCCGCGTCATCGCCGACATAGACGATGTGTTTTTGCTTGACGGCGACCGCGCGGGCCCATTCCCGGCCGCCGTTCACGGTGTAGACCGGGCCGTTGCGAAACACGATGTCGGCCTTGCCGCCGCCGGTTCGCGCCTCGGCGTTCGCCGGAGCGGACACCGAGGCGACGCCGGCCGCAGCGAACGCCGCGTCTGTCTGCAGGAGCTGGCGTCGTGACGGCTCGGCCTCGTTGACGGAGTCAAAATCAAGCTTGAGCAAACCATGGAATCTTGCCCAGTTGCATGCGATGCACATGCATTCACCTTTGCACGCTCTGCGGGAACCGCATTCTTCCCGATTCCGAGGATTGTATGAACTCGGGGGAACTACGTAGCCCTTTGCGTGCGAAGCGTTCGCATGAGCTGCGCGTGTTCGAGACGATTAGATTCGAATGACTGTCATTTCGGTGGACGCCGGCCTGAGCATCGACCAGTTTGCGATTGGGTCACGAACTCATCCGAGCTGCAGAGTTCAGTTGATGGCAGCGAAATCGATGTAACCTGCAAGTGCACGATTCTGGCCGTAATGCTCCAACCGAGGGGTGACGGCAGACCGACGGAGTGAAGAATGTTCACACTGGTACATGCAGGGACTTGGCTCGTCGTCGGCTTGATTGGCGGCGGCCTTGCCGGAATCCTGGTGAAGCGCCGCCGAGCAGGTTTCGGGCTTCTGACCAACATCGGATTGGGATGCGTCGGCGCCCTCATTGGTGGTGTCCTGTTCAACCTGTTTGGGCTGTTTCCAGGCATGGGCAGCATCGTCATTTCGCTGCGCGACGTCGTCGCGGCGTTCGTCGGCTCGCTTGTCCTGCTGGCGGCAATCTGGTTGTGGGGCGCGACCCGCGAACGGAGTCCGCGCTGACCGCAGGCGGTCGACAGCCGGAGTGACGCGCGGTCTCCGCCCGCCAGTCGCGCGGGCGGACGCCGAAGCCCATGAGCTGTGCTTCTCCGATCCGGCGCGGCTCGCGCACGCGATCATGGATGCGGGACGGGACTGACGGTGCGCGGCGTAACGCTCCCATTCGACGTCACATTCACCGGGAGGCGCGATCGGCCAGAGTGATCTCCGATGAACGCAGCTCGCGGGGCATCCTTCTCGACCTTCGGACTATTTCAGCACGATCCAGGCCGGCGCGTGATCGCTGGCGCCGTCCTCGCCGCGGATGGCGCGGTCGACGCCGGCCTTGCTAAGGCGCGGCGCGAGTTGCGGGCTGAGCAGCAGGTGATCGAGCCGCAGGCCGGCATCGCGCGGCCAGCGGTTGCGCTTGTAGTCCCAGAAGGTGAACATCGGCGCGTCCGGATGCAGCGCGCGGATCGCATCGCACCAGCCTTGATCGACCAGCGCCTTGAAGGCGGCGCGGCTCTTCGGCTGGACCAGCGCGTCCTTGTCCCAGGACTTCGTCGGGTAGATGTCGAGCGTATCAGGCGCGACATTGTAGTCGCCGGCGAGCACGACCGGCAGGTCGTCCTTGATGAAATCAGCCGCGTGCTTGTGCAGCCGCTTGAACCAGGCGAGCTTGTGGTCGAATTTCGGCCCCGGCTGCGGATTGCCGTTCGGCAGATACAGGCAGCCGATGACGATGCCGCGCACCGCGGCCTCGATGTAGCGCGCCTCCTTGTCCTTCGGATCGCCGGGCAGGGCGGTGCGCGTCAGCACCGGCTCTGCCTTGCGCGCGAGAATCGCGACTCCGTTCCAGGTCTTCTGCCCCTGCCACACCGCGCCGTAGCCGGTCTTGGCGATCTCATCGACGGGGAAATCGGCCTGGGTGCATTTCAGCTCCTGCAGGCAGACGACGTCGGGCCTGGCCGCGCCCAGCCAGCGCAGCAGGTTGGGGAGCCGCCGCCGGACATTGTTGATGTTGAAGGTCGCGATCTTCATGATGCCCGTTGCCGTGGGGATTGTCCGGATGACCAAGCTCGCAATCGGCTTTTTGTTCACGCTTCCGCGTCGATGCAGCCAAGGCTGCCTACGAAAGCCCGGCCTATCAGGCAACCCACGTGCTTCTCGGCGGCGCGAGTCGAGAGGCGCACGCACCTACTTCGGTCGCGACGTCACCAGCGCACGGATCTTGTCCGCATCCGCCGGCGTCGCAGGATTGTAGATCACCATGGTGAGGTCGGGCCGGCCATCGACGGCGAAGCCCGAAAATTCCAGCGAGAGCGATCCGGCGATGGGATGCTGCAGGACCTTCGTGCCATCGCCATGCCGTCCCTGCACGTCGTTGTCGCGCCACATCGCCGCAAATTCCGGGCTCGTCGCGCAGAGCTCATCGACCAGCGACTGGACATTGCGGGCCGCACCGGCGCGCGCCACGTCGGCGCGGAAGGACGCGACCACATAGCGCGCCACGGCCTGCCAGTTGGGCTGTGCTGCGCGGACACGGCTGTCGTGGAACATCATGCGCAGAACATTGCGCTGGCCCTCCGGCAGGGTGCTGTAGTCGGTGAGGACAGCCGCAGCCGCCCTGTTCCAGGCGAGGATGTCCCATGTCGCCGTGCGAACGAAGGCGGGACTGTATTCCAGCGTGTCGAGCACGCGTTGGAGACGGGGTGAGATGCCGTCGATCGCGTGATAGCGGGCTTCGGGTGGCCGGCCGAGACCGAGCAGGAACAGATGCTCGCGCTCGGCGTCGGTCAGCATCATGGCGCGAGCGATGCGGTCCAGCACGTCGGCGGAGGGCGCGCCGCCGCGCCCTTGCTCGAGCCAGGTGTACCAGGTGGCGCTCACATTGGCGCGTTGCGCCACCTCTTCGCGCCGAAGCCCCGGCGTTCGCCGCCGCTGCAGCGGCAGGCCGAAGGCGGTCGGATCGAGCTTGGCGCGGCGATCCCTGAGATAGGTCCCGAGAGGGTTAGCGTCCGTCATCCTGTTAGCGATTATACCCGTATAAAGTCACGACTTTACCCGCATGAGCAGCCTAGCAATATCCCGGCGGTCTGAACAGGGAGTGTGTCTCATGCGCGTATTCGTCACCGGCGCCGCCGGATTCATCGGCTCCGAAACCACCAGGGAGCTGATCGCCGCCGGGCATCAGGTCATCGGCCTCGCGCGCTCCGCCGAGAACGTCCGCACGCTCGAGCAACTGGGCGCGCAGGTTCATCGCGGCTCGCTGCAGGACCTCGACAGCCTGAAGCGCGGCGCGAGGGATGCCGACGGCGTGATCCATCTCGCCTTCATCCATGACTTCGCGAAATTCGCGGAGAACGGCGCGATCGACAAGGCGGCGATCGAAGCCATGGGCGACGTGCTGGCCGGTACCAACAAGCCGTTCATCGTCACCTCCGGAACGGGGCTCGTTGCGGCCAACGTGGTGGTCACCGAAGACATGCGGCGCGAGTCGTCAGCGCATGTCCCGCGCGTGTCCGAGCAGGCCGGCCTGGCCCATGCATCGCGTGGCGTGCGCGCGATGGCGATCCGCCTGCCGCAGGTGCACGGCGCCCCTGGAAAGGCCGGGCTGATCTCTTATCTCGTCGAGCTCGCACGTCAGAAGGGCCGCGCCGCCTATGTCGGCGAAGGCACCGAGCGTTGGGCCGCGGCGCACCGATCGGATGTCGCCCGCATCTACCGGCTCGCCCTGGAGAAGGGCATTGCAGACGCGATCTACCACGCCGTCGGCGAGGAGGGCGTCCCCATGCGCGAGGTCATCGAGGTGATCGGTCGCGCGCTGAACGTGCCGGTGGTTTCGATAGGTAAGGAGGAGGCGGGCGACTACTATGGACCACTGGCGATGTTCGCGGGCCTGGACATGCCGGCCTCCAGCGCCCTGACACAGCAGCGCCTGGGCTGGAGACCGGACGGGATCGGTTTGATCGCCGACATCGGCCAGCCGGATTACTTCAAGGCATGAGCGTCGGCCGCGAACGTGGGAAGTGCACGAGCCAAGCGCAGGGTCGCGCGAGTCTTGTGCACTGCCACCGGCCTCATGCGATCGGCACGACGCCGGCACCGTGTCGTCCGCGCGCCCCGCAATGACGGCGACGCGGAGATTGGGGCCTTCGGGCGAGAGGCGACTGAACGTAGCGCTCCTGCCGTCATCGCTGCTAGTCTGGTTCATCCCTGCATGAGCCCGCCATGGCAAGACAGCCCATCCCGCACCCGATCCTCTCGACCGCCCGCCTGCGCCTACGACAGTTCGATCCCGCTGACACCGAAGCGATGCACCGGTGCTTCAGCGATCCGGATGCGATGCGCTTCTGGAATCATCCGGTTCACACCAAACGGATCGAGAGCGAACGTGCCGTCCGCCGGTTCATCGATTGTACGCCGTCCTACTACCGGTTCTGGGCGGTGGCAGAAGCCGAGACCGACCGCTGCATCGGCATGGTGAACTATCACGACGGTCACATGCGTGCGAAGCGCGTCACGATCGGCTACATCGTCGATCCTGCCCGGCAGCGCGATGGCATCGCCACCGAGGCGGTCGGTGCGATGCTCGATTTCTGCTTCGGCGAGCTCGGCCTGCACCGCGCGCAGGCGTTGATCCATCCGGACAACACCGCCTCGCGCCGGCTGGCCGAGAAGCTCGGCTTCCGCTGCGAGGGCCAGCTGCGCGACCACCTGCGCGTCGGCGACGAATGGCGCGACGACATGCTCTACGCGCTTCTGGCGACGGATGCGCGCGGCTGAGGGGGGCAGCGCAGGCTGCGAGCGTGGCTCGCAACGTCTACCCGGAAACAACAGCGGCCCGCCAGCGAAGCGTTGAACGATGTGGGTGACAGTGCGCTGAAGGGTGCAGCCGCGCTTTGTGCGCTGTCACCGTCATACCCAGGACAGGTCCGACAGCATGAGAATAACGACCGTCGCGAGCTGTCGTCCCCGATGATGCTTGCATTCCGATCTGGCTGACGACGGACTACTGCGGGAGGCCTCATGAGGCGCGGCGGTGTTGAGCGGGCCCTGCGATCTCCGACAGGAAAGCCAGCAGTGCAACGTTCACCCTGTCAGGCGTCTCAAGCTGCGGCCAATGTCCTGCCTCCTCGATCGTCTCGAACCCTGCCAACCCCGGCAGGGCAGTGCGCATCGTGGTCTCGCTCGGTCGGCGAACGCTGTTCAGCCCGTCGCGCGCTCCGGTCATGAAGAAGGTTGGCTGTGGAATGACGGCGCCGGCGTAGGCACGTGAGGCAATGCGGAAGAACCGGTCGATGGCACGGTAATAGTTGAGAGGGCCGTGAAAGCCGGTCCGAGCGAAGCTTGCGACGGCCTCGTCCAGATAGGCCTGGTCGATCACGCGAAGCGGTTCGGGCGCTGCGCGCAACAGCCCGCGCGACGGATCGAAAGGGTCCCAGCGCATGTCATCAGGCGCTTGGCCCGACGTCCAATAGTAACAGCCGGGAATCGTCGTCGCCGCGTCCGCCCAGGCCTGGTCCGCCTCGGGACGCATCTGTGCAAACATGTAGAAGTCATCGGTCCCTGCGGTGCGCAGCTGATCGAGGAAGCTGGGGCCGCCGGGCCGACGAAAGGGCACACTGATCCCGAACACGGCCGTGAAACAGTCGGGTCGCATCATGGCGGCGTTCCACGCGACACTCGCGCCGAAGTCATGCCCGACGATGACGGCGCTCGGGATCTCCAGTTGATCGAGGATTCCGACCAGGTCGCCCACGCACTCGAAGGACGTATAGGCCTCGGCATCGTCAGGCGCACCACTCTCGCCGTAGCCCCGCATGTCCAGCGCGATGGCGCGCCAGCCGGCCCTGGCGACAGCCTCCATCTGGGATCGCCAGCTCGACCAGATGGCCGGAAAGCCGTGACAGAACAGCACTGCGGGACCATTCCCTATTTCCGCGACGTGCAGCCTGATCCCGGCGGCTTCGATGTGTCGGTGGCGCATCCAGCTTTCCTCAATGTCGCATCGGTGCTAATACATCTGTATTGCGACGTCAATACAGATGTATTTGAGAACAGCAGATGACGACGGATCAACGTGAGGCGCTGCTCGAAGCTGCGGTCGGGATCGTGCATGCACGCGGCTTCGGGGCGACTGCGGTTCGAGACATTGCGACGGCGGCGGGCGTGCCGCATGGCTCGTTTACGAACCACTTCCGTTCCAAGGAAGTGTTCGAAATCCTCGTGCTCGACCGCTATGCCGAGAGGCTGGATGCGATCATGCGCGAGACGCTTGACGATGAGCGGCTCGCACCGGCGGAGCGGCTAAGGTCGTATTTCGATCGCATTTCCGCGGCTGCCGCCGGGGCGGAGTGGCGGCGCGGGTGCATCGTTCCCGATCTTGCTGCGGAAATCGCGGCCCATGGTGACGCCCTCCGCGCGCGGCTGTGCACCGTGCTCGCGGAGCAATCTGCGCGGTTTGAGACGGTCGCTCGTCTGCTCCGGCAAAGCGACGAAGAGGGGGCAGCCGATCTCGGCGCCTTTCTGCTGGCAGCTTGGCACGGCACGCTGCTCAGGATGAAGGTCGAACGGAATTCGACTGCAGTCGATCGCTTCCGCCGTATGCTCGAAAGTTTCCTTTATCCGCCTTCACAACCATAGCCGCGCCTCGTCAAAGCGGTCGCCTTCTCGTTCGGCGATGTCTCGGCGGCGATTTATTCCGATGACAGGGCACTTAACTCGCAGGCGGTTCCGCGTTGGAGACCGCCCCGGAATCGGATGGGCGGGCCGAGAGTTTTTTGCACTGTTAGCGTAATGCCCGCATGAGCGTAGCGACATGCGGGGACCCCTGGCTGCGACTTGCACCGATCGCATCCCCGTGGCACTGGCATGCACATGTCCTCGCCCCCGCTCGCCATCATTCCGCCCACGCATGCGCTCGTCGGCAGGGTTACGCCGCCCGGCAGCAAGTCGATCACCAACCGCGCCTTGCTGCTGGCCGCACTGGCGCGCGGCCGGAGCCGTCTCACCGGCGCGCTGAAGTCCAGGGATACGACGTTGATGGCGGCGGCGCTGCGGCAGATGGGCGTCGCGGTCGACGAGCCCGACGACACCAGCTTCGTCGTCACCAGCCCGGGCCGCCTGAGCACGCCGGACTCGCCGCTGGTCCTCGGCAATGCCGGGACGGCGATGCGCTTTCTCACTGCGGCGGTGGCGCTGTGCCGGGGAACCGTCGTCCTCGATGGCGACGACGCCATGCGTAAGCGCCCGATCGGTCCGCTGCTGGCGGCGATGCGGTCGCTCGGCATCGGGGCGGACGCGCCCACCGGCTGTCCGCCGGTGACGGTGGAGGGACGCGGGCATTTCGGCGCGGGCCGGGTCGAGATCGACGGCTCGCTGTCGAGCCAGTACGTCTCGGCGCTGCTGATGGCCGCGGCCTGCGGCGAAGGTCCGATCGATGTCGCGCTCGCCGGGCAGGACCTCGATGCGCGCGGTTATGTCGACCTCACGGTCGCCGCGATGACGGCATTCGGGGCCAGGGTGACCGCGGTCGATCGCACGACCTGGCGCGTGGAGCCGACCGGCTACGCAGCGACCGACTTCGTCATCGAGCCCGATGCCTCGGCCTCGACCTATCTGTGGGCGGCCGAGGTACTGACCGGCGGCCGCATCGACCTCGGCCTTCCGATCGCGGCCTTCACCCAGCCCGACGCGCAGGCCGCGCGGCTGATCAGGATGTTCCCGCATCTGCCTCCCGTGATCAACGGTTCGCAGATGCAGGACGCCGTGCCCACGCTGGCGGTGCTCGCCGCCTTCAACGCCACCCCGGTCCGTTTCACCGGCATCGCCAACCTCCGCGTCAAGGAATGCGACCGCGTCCATGCGCTTGCCACGGAGCTGTCGCGCATCCGCTTCGGCCTCGGCCGCGAGGACGGCGACGATCTCGTCGTCGCCTCCGATCCGGCGCTTGCCGGACAGACGCTGCCGGCACGCATCGCGACCTACGAGGATCACCGCATTGCCATGAGCTTCGCGCTCGCCGCCCTCCGGATCGGCGGCATCGTCATCCTCGACCCCGCTTGCGTCGGCAAGACCTATCCCGGCTATTGGGATGCGCTGCGCGCGCTCGGCGTGCAGACGCGGGCGGTGTGAGCGACACCGTACTCAGCAGCGTGCGGTCGGTTCAAAACCGTCATGGCGAGGAGCGCCGCATTTAGGCGATGCAAATGCATGGCCGAGTGGCGAGCGAGTTTTGTGCACTGTCACCGTAATCCCGAAGAAATCCAGGGTGGCATGTGGGATTCTGGATTGCGTCGCTTCGCCGCTGCGCTCGTAATGACGATGTGGCGCGCGCGCGGGCGCCTGAGGCGGAGGCGCTTCCTCTCACCAAAGTATGGCCCCTAGCTACATGTGCTCATTGTGCAGATTCTCGTTGTCATCCAGCCGACTTTTTAATGATTAGATCATAGCCTCGCCCCTGGTCCGCCGAGCGGAGACTATGCGTGGAGGTTGGGTGTGAATGACGATGTGCCTTGGTACGTAAGTCTGATCATAGCCTGGTTGCCACTGATCATGTTCGTCTTGGCCGTTGCATGGAGCACCCGTCGGATTCAGACGTCTCTGACGGCCGGCGATGGTCGCTCGCTGGCGCAGATCATCGGTGATCTGGCGGATGAGATGAAGCGGGCGAATGACAGAAGATTGTAGCCGGTCGCGTGACTCATCTGAACGAGCCGGGCGGTCTCGTAGATATTGGCAGGGAAGAAGCTGGGTATGACTAATGATGTTCCATGGTATGTAAGCCTGATTGTCTCCTGGCTTCCCTTCATCATATTCGTTGCCGCAATTCTCTGGAGTTCGCGGCAGCTGCGGAAGTCGCTCACTGCGAGTGATGGCCGCTCCCTGGCGCAGGTTGTCGACGATCTGGCGCGAGAGATGAAGCGCGCCAACGACATCCGTCATGACCAGGCGCCCTAGCCAGCGTAGCTTGGCCCTAACGGGCGCGCCGAAACGCGGAATTCATCAACGATCTCAATGCGACTCACCCTGTCCAGTCCGCGCACGAAAAATATTCGACTTCCGTTTATCAGAAAAGCATGCTTCACTCCCTCCGTCCCGCCTCGGCACGAGGGGCGTATCGCGATCGTCACGGCACGCGGGGTGGGATGCGGTGGGCGCTTTGGGTCGCAGCATGGCTGATGCTGTGCGGACGAACGGCTTAAGGCGCACGTCGAAAACGTATGGTCCTGGCATCCCGACGCTGATGCTACGCCGGTGGTGATGATGATCCGCCGGTCACGGGGGCAAGACAGCCCGGTCCCCGGGGAGAGTACGCATAAGGTGCGCCGTGGAAAGGCGCGGTTCTTGAGAGGGTGAAAGTCCCTTCCGGCAAATGTCGTTCCAGCCGGTAGCAATCGGAGCAGTCGGCGAGGTAACGACCCGGCTGAAGCCTCCGGTGGAGAGGGTCACGAGGTGACTTGGCGAGTGGGCGGGCTGTAACACGAGTGAACGTTGAGCAGGCCTCGAAAAGCTCGATGTGGAGGCTGACCTGGCCTTATTACAGGGAAAGCTGACATCGCTGGGGAAGAGAGCGACACGCGCACCCAGCGGCTCCACCGGGGTAGTGACGACGGCACGTCCACAACGAGAACCGAAGCAACACGGGAGACCCCATCGCGCGGTCGAGCGAGAGACCAACCGGAGGCCTGTGAAGGTCAGGCCGGGCGCGGCGGGGAGTCGGATGGGCTCGTAGTACCGGGGAAGCCGGGTAATGCCGGTGGAGGGAAGGAGCCCTCGTTCAGGCCAATGTAGAAAGTGGCGCGGGAGGGGAGATTGGGTCACCTCGAAACTCCACCAAGTGTCCGGAAGCTGCAGACTGCGTTACATGCGAAAGCGAAGGCAGAACCCGGGTTCAGGTTCTATCTTCTGTACGACAAGGTGTCTCGGGCGGATGTTCTGAGCTTCGCCTATGCCAGATGCAAAGCCAATGGCGGCGCGGCTGGTGTGGACGGTCAGACGTTCGAGGCCATCGAGGCGTATGGAGGCCAAGGTGCGTCGTCCGCGGATCACAAGAACCCGGATGTCGACAATGGCTGGAATCCGTGGCTCGGAGAACTGGCGGAAGAGCTCAGGAACAAGACGTATCGGCCGCAAGCGGTCAGACGGGTCTACATTCCGAAGCCGAACAGCAAGAAAATGCGACCTCTGGGGATCGCGACGATACGCGACCGGGTGGTTCAGACGGCGGCGATGCTGGTGCTCGAGCCCATCTTCGAAGCCGATCTGGAGCCCGAGCAATATGCGTACCGCGCCGGCAAGACTGCGCTGGACGCGGTGGAGACCGTGAACCGCCTGCTCAATCTGGGGTACACGGCCGTCGTCGACGCGGACCTGCGTGGCTACTTCGACGAGATACCGCACGGACCGCTGATGAAATCAGTGGCGCGCCGGATCTCCGACCGGCACATGCTGCATCTGATCAAGATGTGGATCGAGGCGCCGGTCGAGGAGACGGACGATCGCGGGCGCAAGCGTCGGACCACGTGGAATCGGGACGAGCACCGCGGCATCCCGCAGGGCTCTCCGATCTCCCCGCTGCTGGCGAACCTGTACATGCGACGGCTGGTGTTGTGGTGGAGACAATCGGGCGCGCGGCGGCGGCTGAAGGCCGTCATGGTCAACTATGCCGACGACTTGGTGATCTGCTGCAAGGGTACGGCCGACATCGCCATGCAGACGATGCGAGAGGTCATCAAGAAACTGCAACTGGCGGTCAACGAGGACAAGACACGAATCTGCCACCTGCCGGAAGAGCGGTTCGACTTCCTGGGCTACACGTTCGGACGGTGCTACTCCCACAAGACCGGGAAGGCCCACCTCAACTCGAAGCCATCGAAGAAGAGCATCAAGCGAATCTGCGATGCGATCAGGAACGAGACGGGCCGGCACAGGACGTTGTTATCAACCGAGAAGGTGGTGAAGCGGCTCAATGCCAAGCTCACCGGATGGGCGAACTACTTCCGTCTCGGGCCGGTCTCACCGGCCTACAGGGCGGTCGATGCCCATGCCATCCATCGGCTGCGCCAGTGGTTATGCGAAAAGCATCGGGTTCAAGGCCAGGGGTACAATCGCTTCCCCGACCGGTACCTCTACGAGACGTTGGGGCTGGTACGGCTGCCGAAGTCGACGCGTAACCTGCCGTGGGCGAAGGCATGAGAGCTTGCCCGGGAGCCGGATGCGCGAAACGCGCACGTCCGGTTCGATGAGCGGGGAAGGGAAACGGGGCGTTGCCGAATGGCCCAAGCCACCGCGCCCTTCCTCGACTCTACACGTAAAGCCATCGCGCAGGGAATGCCGGTTGACCGGCTGGACCTGTGGTTCCTGCCGCCTGCATTTTTGTCGCAGGCGGGCCATGGGTTGCGGCCAGCACCCGGCATTCCCTGCGCCCTCGTCTTTCGAAGAGGGTGAAAAAGAGATGCAAGCCTCGGGCGTTACATGCCGCGAGAACGACAGCGCATGTCAAAGCATCGTCATCGCGAGCGTCGCGCCGATCCCGTAGCCCGGATGAGCGCAGCGATATCCGTGTTCGCCGATACGGCGCATGGAACCTCGGATGTCGCTGCGCTCATCCGGGCTACGGCAGCGCGATTTGTCGTAACCGCGTGGCGATATCTATCCACGGTGTGGCAGCGGTCGTGCGCACCACAATCGGGGAGCGCGGCGCGATCAGCCCTCGGCGATTGTCGCCGCGCCGCCCTTGTAGATGCGATGATAGCGCCGGCCGAGATTGGTCAGGACCTCATAGCCGATGGTGCCGAAATGATGCGCGAGCTCGTCGACCGTGATGCCCTCGCCGAGCAGCGTGGCGAAGTGGCCGCGGCGGGCGGCCTTCGGCGGCAGGTCGGTGACATCCACCGCGATCAGGTCCATCGAGATGCGCCCGGCGATCGGGCAGCGTTGGCCGGCGATGATGACGTCGGCGCCGCGGGTGCCGTCGTTGGAGCTCGCCGCGCGGAAATAGCCGTCGGCATAGCCGGCGGAGAGGATCGCGATCTTCGTCGGGCGGCGCGCCGTCCAGGTGCCGCCATAGCCGACCGTGTCGCCGCGCGCGAGGTCGCGCAACTGCACGATGCGCGCTCTTATCTCGGCCACCGGCTGCATCGGATTGTCGGCCTCCGGCGTCGGGTTGACGCCGTAGAGCGCTGCACCGGGCCGCACCATGTCGAACTGGAACGAGGCGCCGAGGAAGATGCCGGAGGAGGCGGCAAGCGCGGCGGGCACGCCGGTGAAGACGCTGGCGACCTCGCGGAACGTCGTGAGCTGGCGCGCATTCGACGGGCTGTTGATCTGCTCGGCCGAGGCCAGATGGCTCATCACCAGCGTGATGCCGTGGTCGCCGCTCTGGATGCGCGGGATCATGCCCTGCGCATCGATCGGGGTGAGGCCGAGCCGGTTCATGCCGGTGTCGACATGAACGGCGGCGCCGCCCTTCCAGCCGGTGCGGCGGCAGAACATGTCCCATTCGGCGAGCTCGTTGAGCTCGCCGATGACCGGGCGGCAGTTGATCGCGGCGTAGTCGTCGCCGGTGTTCTGGAAGAAGCCGTCGAGCACGTAGAGCGCGGCCGTGTCGGGCAGGGCCGCGCGGGCGACCTTGGCCTCGGCGAGCGTCGCGACGAAGAAGGTCTTGCAGCCGGCGGCCGCGAGCGTGCGCGCCACCTGCGGGATGCCGCAGCCATAGGCGTCGGCCTTGATCACGCCGGCGCATTCGGCCGGCACCGCGGTCTTTTCCAGCTTGCGCCAATTGGCGGCGAGCGCGTCGAGATCGATCGTCAGCACGCCGGTGGCGCTGGCGGGCACCTGGACCTCCTCAGGACCGGGGGCGGGCTGATCAGCGGCGGGTTTCAGATCGGGAACGCTCATGTCGCGCTTTTACGCGGTGCAGCGTCCCGGTTCAACAGCACACGGTCAATAGTCGTGATGCTGCGGCGGCAGGCCGTCATGGGCGAGGTCGCCGAAGCGCGTGACCGAGGCGTCGAAGTGCAGCTCGACCGTGCCGGTCGGACCGTGGCGCTGCTTGCCGATGATGACTTCGGCCTTGCCGAGCGCCAGATCCATTTCCATCTGCCACTTCTGGTGCTCCTCGGTGCCGGGGCGCGGCTCCTTGGCGGCGAGGTAGTACTCGCCGCGATACACGAACAGCACCACGTCGGCGTCCTGCTCGATCGAGCCGGATTCACGCAGGTCCGACAGCTGCGGCCGCTTGTCCTCGCGATTCTCGACCTGACGCGACAGCTGCGACAGCGCGATGATGGGAACGCTGAGCTCCTTGGCCAGCGCCTTCAGGCTGGTGGTGATCTCGGTGATTTCCTGCACGCGGTTGTCGTTGCCGCGCTTGCCCGAGCCCGACAGCAGCTGGATGTAGTCGATCACCAGGAGGTCGAGGCCCTTCTGGCGCTTCAGGCGGCGGGCGCGCGCCATCACCTGCGCGATCGAGATGCCGCCGGTTTCGTCGACATAGAACGGCAGCGACTGCAGCTCGATCGAACATTCGCGCAGCTTCTCGAAATCGGCCTCGGTGATGCCGCCGCGGCGGATGTGGCTCGACGGAATGCCGCTGCGCTCGGCGATGATACGGGTGGCGAGCTGCTCGCCGCTCATTTCGCACGAGAAGAACCCGACCACGCCGCCCTGGGCGGCCCGATAGGTGCCGTCGGGCTGCAATTCGGGAACATAGGCCTGGGCGACGTTGTAGGCGATGTTGGTGGCGAGCGAGGTCTTGCCCATGCCCGGACGGCCGGCGAGGATGATCAAGTCGGAGTGCTGCAGGCCGCCCATCTTGGCGTCGAGATCGCGCAGGCCCGTCGAGATGCCGGACAGCTTGCCGTCGCGCTGGAACGCCTTGGCGGCCATGTCGAGCGCGGTCGTCAGCGCCTGGGAGAATTTCTGGAACCCGCCGTCGTAGCGTCCGGACTCCGCGAGCTCGTACAGCCGGCGCTCGGCGTCCTCGATCTGGTTGCGCGGCGCGAAGTCGACCGGCGCGTCGTAGGCGACGTTGACCATGTCCTCGCCGATGCCGATCAGGTCGCGGCGCAACGACAGGTCGTAGATGGTGCGGCCATAGTCCTGGGCGTTGATGATCGTGGTCGCTTCGGCCGCGAGCCGTGCCAGATATTGCCCGACGGTCATGCCGCCGATGTCGACGTCGGCGGGCAGGAACGTCTTCAAGGTCACGGGCGTCGCGACCTTGCCCATCCGGATCAGGCTGGACGCGGTCTCGAACACGGTTTGGTGCAGCGGCTCGAAGAAATGCTTCGGCTCGAGGAAGTCGGACACGCGATAGAACGCGTCGTTGTTGACCAGGATCGCGCCGAGCAGACCCTGTTCCGCCTCGATGTTGTGAGGAGCGCTGCGATAGGCCGGCGTTGCTGCGTCAGCCGGCGCCAGCTTGTGAACGTTCGAATCGGTGAGTGCCATGACCGCGTGTTTAGCAGCTTTGAAGGGGAGGGGATAAAGCGCCAGTCGCGGGCGAAGCGGAAGCGAAAGCTGAGCGCAATTCACCGTCTGGTAAATCTGGTGGATGAATCCGGACTCGCCAGATGCCGCGCTTGACGGAACCGGCAGGACTCAACGCCGCGCGAGCGCGAGCGACATGCCGCTGCAATCAACCGGCGCGATCGTTCGACACTTCAGCGAGGCGGGAACGAGAGCCGGCACGCCCGGGCGTGCCACGGCCGCGCGTGGATCCGCGCGGCGCGTCAGACCAGCAGCAGATAGAGGAGGGCGATGAGGGATGCTCCCACGCCCGCGGCGATCAGCGCGTAGTCGGTGCTGAAGTCGGTCTGGGGTTCCAACATGGCTCTGGCGGGCTCTGGGACATGCCGGGACACTATGGCCGGGCTTTCCCGAGGTCTGTGAGCCAGTTCACAGACCGCACGATTTGTTTGAAAATTTGAGTCGGATGGGTATGATCTTGCGCTCAAAGCGCAAACTGTCCATCGCACATCTCAAAATTGAACCCGAGTCCAGCGCGGCGCTGCCCCGCGCGCTACTCCCCCGCCATCCGCAGCGCCGGACGGCTGCCGCGCTCGCGCGCCCGCAGCCGCGTCTCCTCACGGGGAATGTAGTCGCGCGTCATCGGCACGACGCCCTGGCGCTTCGTCAGCTGGATCTGGACATTCATCAGGTTCTGCTTGCGGAACGCCATCTCCGATATCGCCAGGTAGAACTCCCACATCCGCGCGAAGCGCTCGTCATAGAGCTGCACGGCCTCGTCGCGCCGGGCCATGAAGCGTTCGCGCCACGCCTTCAGGGTCTCCGCGTAGTGCAGCCGCAGGACCTCGATGTCGCAGACGAGCAGCCCGGCGCGCTCGATCGCCGGCAGCACCTCCGAGAGGGCTGGGATGTAACCGCCGGGGAAGATGTATTTGGCGATCCATGGATTGGTCGCATCCGGCCCCCCGGAGCGTCCGATCGAATGCAGCAGCATGACGCCATCGTCCGCGAGCAGCTCGGCGCAGCGGCGAAAGAAGGTGTCGTAGAAGGCGACCCCGACATGCTCGAACATGCCGACCGAGACGATGCGGTCGAAGGTGCCGGGCACGTCGCGATAATCCTGCAGCAGGAAGCGGGCGGAGGCGGAGAGGCTACGTTCGGCCGCGCGGGCTTCGGCGACCTGCAACTGCTCGGCCGACAACGTCACGCCGGTCACATCGGCATCACACATCTCGGCCAGGTAGAGTCCAAGCCCGCCCCAGCCGCAGCCGATGTCGAGGATGCGATGGCGGCGGCCGATCAGCAGCTTGGCTGCGAGATGACGTTTCTTGGCGAGCTGGGCGTCGTCCAGCGTCGCGTCCGGCGTCTCGAAATAGGCGCAGGAATATTGCCGGTCGGCATCGAGGAACAGCGAATACAGCCGGCCGTCGAGATCGTAATGATGGGCGACGTTGCGGCGCGCGCGTCCCCTGACGTTGAGCTGGCGCAGATGGCGGGCCAGGTAGCGCAGCCACCATTGCGGTTTTGCCCAGTCGGGCACCACGGCCGGCTGGCTCATCACGATCGACAGCAGATCCGCGATCGATCCCCGTTCGACCACGAACGAGCCGTCCATATAGATCTCGCCGAGCGCGAGCTCGGGATTGGCCAGAAGCCGGCGCTCGGCTTCATGGGTCAGGAATCGTGCTGCCACGGGAACACCGGTTCCATCCCCGCAGCTGAACGTCATGCCGCTGGCGGTCGTAAAGCTGATCGACCCACGGCAAATGAAGCTACTCAACAGACTTCGCAGCAAACGGTCCATCCACACCACCCAACGAGCCATCCCGTGAGTTGTTGACTTTCCCGGCCGTCGCACTCGACGCGTTGAGAACCGATTGGTTCCCTATCATCACCTTGTTATGTTACCCAGCGGGCACAAGCCGACGCCACTGCCATGAACACAAAGCCGATATTCCGTCATGTCATTGATCGATGGACATCTCAGCGCAGGAACATCTGTGCGCTTTCATTCGCTCCGCAATCCGTTAAAAAGGCCGCGGCCGCCGGCCTTTTGGCCGGTGTCCGGCATCTGACCGCCGGACGAGGTCTGAAGGAATCGCCATCGAGGGCGTGGAGCGACCGCAACGTCCGCTGTCACGTTCGGCTGATCGCGAGAGGAAACACGGCAGCGGATGTCGCGCGGGGGCGGCGCCGTGTGGGCGAAACCATAGCTGGAGAATGAGAATGGTGGGCCGAGCGCTCAATTTGGCGACGGTGGTGGCGGTGTTCTGCATGGGCTTTGCGGGGGCCGCCGTTGCGCAGGAAAATCTCGATGCGGGCAAGAGTCCTGCGCAGATCTACAACGGGACCTGCGTGGTCTGCCACAAGTCGCCGCGCGGCCTGGTCAAGAACACCTCGGCCGGCTCGCTGCCCGGGTTTCTGCGCCAGCATTATACGACGAGCCCCGAGATGGCCGGCGTGCTCGCCAACTACCTGATTGCGAACGGCGCTGCGGATGCGCGCTACACGGGCCATTCGGCCAAGGACGGCAAGGAGACGCGGTCCGAGCGCCGCGCCCGGTCGGCCGCCACCGAGCCGTCGGAGGCGAAGCCAGCCGCCGCAGATGCTGCTGCCAGCCCAGGCGAGCCGCGCCGCCGTTCGGGTCATCACTCCAAGCGCTCCGCGCCGGCCGAGGCGAAGCCCGACGCGGCAGCGGATCCAACCGCTGCGCCGGCCGATGGCGAGGGCAGCGCGCCCGCGAAGAAGGGCAGGCTCGGCAAGCGCAAGAAGCCGGCCCAGGAGGGCTCGGCTGCGGAGGAGACGCGCGGCGAGCCGACCGGTGCGACCCGGCCGTCGCCGTCGCGCGAGGACAGCGCCGCCGGCTCCGAGCCGCCGCGGGTCGAGCCGGCGAGATCGAGCGACGCCGCCCCGGCGCTGCGGGCCGATCCGGTCCCACCGGTGACGCCGGCGCCGGCCACGACCCAGTCGGTGCCGTCGGATCCCTCGGTTCCGTCCTCGCCCTCGCGGTGAGACGACAATGAAAAAGCCCGGCTCGTTGAGCCGGGCTTTTCCGCAAATGGGCTGAGCGCGCTTACTGCTGCGCGGGCTCGCCGGCAGCGCCCTCGTCCTGGGCCTCCGGATCGAAGAACTCGCCGGCGGCGGCAATCGCTTCGGCGGCGGCGTCGCGGTCCTCCTGGCGGGTCGAGATGTCCTCGCCGCGCTTGATGCGCTCGGCCTCGTCGGCGCTGCGGGCGACCGTCACGGTCACCGAGGTCTCGACCTCCGGGTGGATCGCGATGGTGATCGTTTGCTTGCCGATCGTCTTGATCGGGGCGTCGAGCCAGACCTGCGGCCGGCTGACGGTGATGCCGTCGGCGGCCAGCGCGGCGACGATGTCACGCACCGAGACCGAGCCGAACAGCTGGCCGGATTCGGAGGCTTGGCGGATGATGACGATGTCGCGGCCGTCGATCTTCTCGGCGACCTTGGCCGCCTCGCCCTTGGCCTTGATGTTGTTGGCCTCGAGATCGGCCTTCATGCCCTCGTACTTGGCCTTGTTCTCGGCCGTCGCCCGCAGCGCCTTCTTGCGCTTCAGCAGGAAGTTGCGGGCGAACCCGTCCTTGACCTTCACGATCTCGCCCATCTGGCCGAGCTTGGCGACACGTTCCAGCAGAATGACTTCCATCGATGTTCTCCTTGTAATGTTCGGAAGCGGTTGGTGTGAAGTTGAACCTTTACGGCACCGGCAAAGGCGGCGGCTGCCGCGGGCCGAAACGGTGGCGGAGGTCGAAGGCGGCGTCGGCGAGGCCGAGGACGATCATCGCCAGCATGGGGATCGGCCAGATGAAGGTCAGCATCAGCGCGTAGGCGAGGCCGAGCCAGAGCGGCCGGGTGCGCAGTGGCAAGGTCAGCGTATGCAGGACCGCGAAGCCGGTCAGCGCATAGGCGGTCAGCAGCGCTGCGGCGGCGATCCGCGCCAACATGCCGATCAGTCCGCCGGGGAAGCAGAAGGCGATGATTGCAAACAGCGCCGGAAGCGTCATCAGCGGCAGCTTGGTGTCACGCAGGCGAGGCCATGGGCGCATCAGCCGGCCGGAGATCGCCGTGATCTTTGCGGCTGCCAGAACGTTGAGCGACAGGATCGTGGTCATGATCACCGCGGCCATGGGTGGCGCCATGAAGACCAAGAGCTCGATCAGCCGGGGAATGTCGACCGCGTCGGTCGACGCGACGGTATTGCCGAGCACGCGCGACAGCAGCCGCCTGAGACCCTGATTGGTGGCCGTCATGTCGGTGCCGAAGGAGAACGCGGCGATCAGCGCCGCGATCACCGCGATCCACAGCAGGATATGGCCGGGCGGATACCATTCGATGCCATCCTGGCCGGACGGGCTGATCGTCGGACGGCCGAGCAGGACGAGGTGGCCGAGCCACCAGGCCGGCAGCGTCACCGAGACGGCAAAGGCGAGAGCGCGATCGAAGCCGAAGATGGCCAGCACGCAAGCGGTTGCCACGAGACCGCCGATGACAGCGCAAAGCCGGCCCCAGGCGATCGCGGCGACCAGCAGCGGCACGGGCGCGAGCAGCGCAAGCACGAGCGCCGTCATCACGCCCGACCCGGTCGAGGCGAACATGACCGCGGAGGCAGCGCCTGCCGCGAGCGCGATGAGAAGCGTTCCGATCATCAGCTGTCCCGCTCCCCTTCGAGCGGTTAGAGGCGTGGTGGCCCCAACCATCGGCGACCGGACGACCCGGAAGCCTTATGAGAATTCAACGAGAGGAGCCGGCGGCGCGGGGCCGCCGGTCCGAGGTCCGCAATCAGCGGATGACGTAGGGCAGCAGGCCGAGGAAGCGGGCGCGCTTGATGGCGCGCGCGAGCTCGCGCTGCTTCTTTGCCGAGACGGCCGTAATGCGGCTCGGCACGATCTTGCCGCGCTCGGACACGTAGCGCATCAGCAGCTTGGAGTCCTTGTAGTCGATCTTCGGCGCGTTCGGCCCGGAGAACGGGCAGGTCTTGCGGCGGCGGAAGAACGGGCGACGTGCGGGGGCTTCAGCCATTGATCTTACTCCTCGTCCGCAGTTTCTTCGTCACGGGGACGGCGCGGGGGACCGCGATCACCACGGTCGCCACGATCACCGCGGAAACCGCCGCCATCGCGCTCACCGCGGAAGCCGCCGCCACGGTCGTCGCGCTCACGGTCGCGATCGGCCTTGCGCATCATCGCCGACGGACCTTCCTCGAGCTCGTCGACGCGGACGCTCAGGTAACGGATCACGTCCTCGCTGATCCGCTCCTGACGCTCGATCTCGGCGATCGCCGCCGAAGGCGCGTCGATGTTGAGCAGCACGAAGTGCGCCTTGCGGTTCTTGTTCATGCGGTAGGTGAGGGAGCGAACGCCCCAATTCTCGGTCTTGGTGATCTTGCCGCCGAGACCTTCGACGATGCCGGTCATCTGGGCCGTCAGTTCTTCCACCTGCTGGGTGCTCGCGTCCTGACGCGCGAGAAAAACATGCTCATAAAGAGGCATGGTTGTCCTTTCCATGTTGGCGCAGATCCCGGCGTCAAGCCCTTCGAGCCCTTGTGGAAAGGACTCGCAGACGTCAGCTCAGAAGGCGGGAACACGGGACGACGGGCCGACTGGCCCTGCCCCATCAAAGTCGCCTGGACATCCTGGAGGAGATACATCCCCAGGATCGAGCAAGGTTAATTTGCTGGGACCGTCCGTTCAGCTCCCGGCTCGGGATCCACGGATGGCGGGCTTATACCGATTTTCGGCGCCAAGGCAAGGGAAAGTGGTCGAATTGCGCCCGTCACGCGCTTGACATCCCGGCCTTTGCCAGTGTCTTTCCGGCCAAAGCTACTCAATTCCAGGGATTTTGGAACGTTCAGGGGGCGGCCATGACGGCAGCATTCACTTTTCCGGGGCAGGGGTCCCAGGCCGTCGGCATGGGCAAGGCGCTCGCGGACGCCTTCCCGGTCGCCCGCTCCGTGTTCGAGGAGGTCGACGCCGCCCTCGGCGAGAAGCTGACCGCCCTCATCTGGGAGGGCCCGGCCGAAACCCTGCAATTGACCGAGAACGCCCAGCCCGCCCTGATGGCGGTTTCGATGGCAACCTTGCGGGTGCTGGAGGCCGAGGCGGGGTTCTCGGTCGGGCGTGATGCGGCCTTCGTCGCCGGCCACTCCCTCGGCGAATATTCGGCACTCGCGGCTGCCGGCAGCCTGACCATCGCCGACACCGCCCGCCTGCTGCGGACGCGCGGTCTCGCCATGCAGAAGGCCGTTCCGGTGGGCGTCGGCGCCATGGCCGCGCTGCTCGGGATGGATTACGAGGCCGCCGTGGCGGTCGCCGAAGAGGCGGCCCAGGGCGAGGTCTGCCAGGCCGCCAACGACAATGGCGGAGGGCAGGTGGTGGTGTCCGGCAACAAGGCCGCCATCGACCGCGCGGTCGAGATCGCGCGCGGCAAGGGCGCCAAGCGCGCCATGCTGCTGCCGGTCTCCGCGCCGTTCCATTGCAAGCTCATGCAGCCGGCGGCGGACGTCATGGCGGAGGCGCTGTCCAGGGTCACCATCAAGGCGCCGGCCGCGCCGCTGGTCTCGAACGTGCTCGCGGCGCCGATCAGCGATCCCGACGAGATTCGCCGTCGCCTGGTCGAGCAGGTCACGGGTACGGTGCGCTGGCGCGAATCGATCGCCTACATGGCGAGCCAGGGCGTGACGCGGTTTTTCGAAATCGGCGCCGGCAAGGTGCTGAGCGGCCTGGTCAAGCGGATCGCGGATGGTGCGGTCGGCGTCGCCGTCGGCGGGCCGGCGGACATCGCGGCCGCCAAGGATGCCTTGGCCGCGGCCAAAACGTCGTAAAGGGCCGCGTGCAGCGGCATTGAGGAGAGTTTGATGTTCGATCTGAGTGGCAGGACCGCGCTGGTCACCGGCGCGACCGGCGGCATCGGCAATGCGATCGCCAAGGCATTGCATGCCCAGGGAGCGACCGTGGCCGTTTCCGGCACCCGGCGCGAGGTGCTCGAGACCCTCGCGGGCGAGCTGGGCAGCCGCGTGCACGTGCTGCCTTGCAATCTGTCGGATACGGCCGAGGTCGAGGCGCTGGTGCCGGCCGCCGAACAGGCCATGGGGCAGGTCGACATTCTCGTCGCCAACGCCGGCATCACCCGCGACAACCTGTTCGTGCAGCTGCGCGACGAGGATTGGGACGAAGTGATCAAGGTCAACCTGACCGCGACATTCCGCCTCTCGCGTGCCGCCACCAAGCTGATGATGCGCAAGCGCTTCGGCCGCATCATCGCGATCACCTCGATCGTCGGCGTCACCGGCAATCCGGGGCAGGGCAATTACACGGCGTCCAAGGCCGGCATCATCGGCATGATCAAGACGCTCGGCGCCGAATATGCCAAGCGCGGCGTGACCGCCAACTGCATCGCCCCGGGCTTCATCAAGACACCGATGACCGACGCGTTGAACGAGAAGCAGCGCGAGTCGATCCTCGCCAAGGTGCCGGCGGCGCGGTTGGGCACGCCCGAGGACATTGCTGCAGCTGCGGTGTACCTCGCCTCAAACGAGGCGGCCTATGTCACGGGCCAGACCATCCACGTCAATGGCGGCATGGCCATGATCTAGGCTCTGCCGCGGCTCGGAATGCGGCGAAAAGACGTCGCGACCACCATACCGGGCCGTGTGGTCAATGATTCGCGTGTATGGTAACCGGGCGGCTGATGGGGGCACGAAGAACGCCATTGCAGGATTTCCAAACCCTGTATATTGGCGGGGCGAGCTGCCATCGTTCGCCGGGCCTCCGTCGGCTGGTGCTGCTGATCCGGGTTTCTGTTTGAGCGCTCTGGATCGGAGGCGTACCGGCCTCATGGAGAGTGTGGATTGGAGTTTGTGAGTGGCCCCGTTTCCGAAGTTTTCGGACCGCAAGTCGTCCGCCAAATTTCGGTAAAGGGGCGCTGCGGGGCAAATCTGGTTTTGCGCGATCGCGAAGGAAGTTTAGCGGCCGGGGTGATGCGGATCATCCGGGGGTCGGGTCTTAAAGGAACAAGCACGAGGTTGAACGATGAGTGAGATTGGCGAGCGGGTTAAGAAGATCGTGGTCGAACACCTTGGTGTCGAGCCCGAGAAAGTGGTCGACAACGCGAGCTTCATTGACGACCTCGGTGCTGACAGCCTCGACACGGTCGAGCTCGTCATGGCCTTCGAGGAAGAGTTCGGTTGCGAGATTCCGGACGACGCCGCGGAGACGATCCTGACTGTCGGCGACGCCACCAAGTTCCTCGAGAAGAACGCCAAGAGCTGACGCTCTAGCGAAGTTGCGCGAAACCGGCCGATCCGTCTTGTGCGGTCGACCGGTTTCTTGCTGTTGGCGGCGTCGCGATGAGCCGTCATCTGGCGGCCGGCGACGGACGATTCGGACGCGCTGCCTGGCCAGAACGTGTTACTCGAACAATTGACCCGAGGTGCGGCGACGGCAGTCAGCCGATCCACAAGCGCTCAAGGTCGGGTCTGGAGAAACGAACATGAGGCGGGTTGTCGTCACTGGCCTTGGCATGGTTTCGCCGCTTGGCTGTGGTGTGGAAACGACCTGGCAGCGCATCCTTCAGGGCAAGAGCGGTGCGCGCTTGATCGAGTCGTTCGATGTCTCCGATCTTCCCGCCAAGGTGGCCTGTCAGGTGCCGCGCGGCGATGGCTCCGACGGCACCTTCAATGCCGACCAGTGGATGGAGCCGAAGGACCAGCGCAAGGTCGACGATTTCATCATTTTCGCGATGGCTGCGGCGCGTCAGGCGCTCGATGACGCCAACTGGCATCCGGCAACGGAAGAGGACCGCTGCGCCACCGGCACGTTGATCGGGTCCGGCATCGGTGGCCTCTCGGGCATTGCCGACACTGCGATCCTCCTGAAGGAGCGTGGTCCGCGCAAAGTGTCGCCCTTCTTCATTCCCGGACGTCTGATCAACCTCGCCTCGGGCTATGTCTCGATCGAGCACGGGCTCAAGGGCCCCAATCATTCGGTAGTCACCGCCTGCTCGACCGGCGCGCATGCGATCGGCGACGCCAGCCGACTGATCGCGCTCGGCGATGCCGATGTCATGGTCGCCGGCGGCACCGAATCGCCGATTTGCCGAATCGGCATGGCCGGGTTCTGCGCGGCGCGCACGCTGTCGACCGGATTCAACGAGACGCCCGAGCGGGCATCGCGCCCTTACGACAAGGACCGCGACGGCTTCGTGATGGGCGAGGGCGCCGGTGTGGTCGTGCTCGAGGAGTATGAGCACGCCAAGGCACGCGGCGCGCGGATCTACGCCGAAGTCTCCGGCTACGGACTGTCCGGAGATGCCTATCACATCACCTCGCCATCTCCGGACGGCGACGGCGGCTTTCGCAGCATGAGTGCCGCCTTGAAGCGTGCCGGCATCACGGCAGCCGATCTCGACTACATCAACGCCCACGGCACCTCGACGCAGGTCGGCGACGAGATCGAGCTCGGCGCCGTCGAGCGTCTGCTCGGCAATTCCGCGTCGAAGATCTCGATGTCCTCGACCAAATCGTCGATCGGTCATCTCCTGGGAGCTGCGGGCGCCGTCGAAGCGATCTTCAGCATTCTCGCGATTCGGGATAACATCGCTCCGCCGACGATCAACCTGGAGAACCCGTCGGTGGAGACCGCGATCGACCTCGTGCCGCATGCGCCTCGCAAACGCGAGATCAACGTGGCGCTGTCGAACTCGTTTGGTTTCGGCGGCACCAACGCGTCGGTGGTTTTGCGGCGCGTGGCGAACTAGTGCGGAAGGACGGATGCCGCTCGGGCCGATTGTCGCTTGGTCACGTGGATATCCGACTGCAGCCACACTAGAACCCAAGACTTCGCGTGTCCTTCGCAGGTCGGCCTTCGGCGCCGATGCGGTAAGTGGATGCGCATGGCGGTGAGGCCCGGCGAAAACACCTTTTCGCCGTATTCGATGACGACATGACGAATCGTTAAATTGGGCGTGGACTTCAGGTCGCTTGCGTTGGGGAGCGCACGGCCACGACGAGAGCGACAAGACTGAAGGTTGCATCGATGAGTGAACGGCCGCCCATCTCACCCCGCAGCCCGCGCGCAGCGCTGGAGCCGGAACGCGTGCCGCCGCCGCCGCGCCGCTCCGACCGCGCCCGCAATCCGTTCGTGGTGGTCGGCAATGCGATCATCACCTTGCTCATCCTGGCCATGCTCGGCGTGGGCGCGGCCTACTATTATGGACGGCAGATCCTCGAAGCGGCAGGACCGCTGCAGGAGGACAAGATCGTCAATATCCCGCAGCGCGCGGGTAAACGCGATATTGCCGACGTACTCGCGCGTGAAGGCGTGATCGACGTCAATCCGTGGATCTTCATTGGTGGGGTCTATGCCCTGAAGGCCAGTTCCGACCTCAAGCCGGGCGAGTATGCGTTCCAGAAGAATGCGTCGTTGCGCGACGTGATCGGCGTCATCGTCGAAGGCAAGGTCGTGCAGCATTCGGTGACCGTGCCCGAGGGCCTGACGTCAGAGCAGATCGTGGCCCGCCTGTCCGAAAACGAGATCTTCACCGGCAGCGTCCGCGAGATTCCGCGCGAAGGCACGTTGTTGCCGGAGACCTACAAGTTCCCGCGCGGCACCAGCCGCGATCAGGTCGTGCAACGCATGCAGCAGGCGCAGAAGCGGGTGTTGGCCGAGATCTGGGAACGGCGTAGTCCGGATCTGCCGGTCAAGACGCCGGAGCAGCTGGTGACGCTGGCTTCGATCGTCGAAAAGGAGACCGGCAAGCCCGACGAGCGCAGCCGGGTGGCCGCCGTATTCGTCAACCGGCTGAAGCAGAGGATCAAGCTGCAGTCCGATCCGACCATCATCTATGGTCTGGTTGGCGGCAAGGGCACGCTGGGCCGTCCGATCAAGCGCAGCGAGATCACCCAGCCGTCGCCCTACAACACTTATGTGATCGAGGGCCTGCCGCCGGGACCGATCTCCAACCCCGGCCGCGCCTCGCTGGAAGCGACGGCCAATCCGGCGCGCACGCGCGATCTCTATTTCGTCGCCGACGGCACCGGCGGCCATGCGTTCACTGAAACCTACGACCTGCACCAGAAGAACGTCGCCAAGCTCAGGGCGATGGAGCGGCAGACCCAGAACGACACCGTCGAGCCCGACGAGGCGCCGCCTGCCGTCGTGGGCGGCGCGGCCGATCCGGCGGCCGGAGCGGCGGCCCCACGGGCTCCCGCAGCGGCAAAGAAGCCGCCGGCCAACCGCGCCACCGGCGGAGTTGCACCGGGGGCCGCACCTGGCAATGGTGCTCGTCAGGGGGCGGCGCAGCCGAGCCCGCCGGTCGTTCAGCAATAATTTCCCACGCATATCGGCCGCGCAGAACCGGGCTTAACATTTGCCCAAAAGGCCGTAAGGTTCGCGCACTTTTGGCGGGGGCTGAGTCTGTCCTCGTTCCCAATGTGCCGGAGACATGGACGAAATGGCGCTGTCGAGCATGACCGGCTTTGCCCGTAGCCACGGAGCAAGCGGTCCCTACTCGTTCGAGTGGGAGTTGAAGTCGGTCAACGCCAAGGGATTGGACATCCGGGTGCGGTTGCCGCAGGGCTGGGACGAGGTCGAGGCCTTCGCCAAGAAGCGCGCAACGGAAATCCTGTCGCGCGGCACGGTCTATGCGAATCTCACCGTCAAGCGCACCGAGACCGGGTCGACGGTGCGAATCAACGAGGACGTGCTGGCTGCGGTGGTGAAGATGGCGAGCTCGCTTGCGGGCCGGATCGACGCGGTCGCACCGAGCATCGATGGGCTGTTGTCGATCAAGGGCGTGATCGAGGTAGCGGAGCCGGAGAGTGACGAGGCCGAGGACAAGGCCGCCAAGGAGGCGGCGATCGCGGCGTTCGAGACCGCGCTGAAGCATCTCGTCGAGATGCGCCGGCGCGAGGGCGACACACTCGGACAAATCCTCAATCAGCGCGTCGACGAGATCGAGGCGCTGGCGAAAAAGGCGGAGGCATCGCCGGGCCGCAAGCCCGAGGCGATCAAGGCGCGGCTGGCCGAGCAGGTGGCAGCCTTACTCGAGACCTCCGATCGTTTCGATCCCGATCGCCTGGCGCAGGAGGCGCTGCTGATCGCGGCCAAGGCCGACGTGCGCGAGGAGCTCGATCGCATTACCTCGCACATCGCGCAGGCGCGCGAGATGCTCGGCAAGGGCGGGCCTGTTGGCCGCCGGCTCGACTTCCTCGCCCAGGAATTCCATCGCGAGGTCAACACCACCTGCTCGAAGTCGAACGATATCGAGCTGACGAACATCGGCCTCGAGATGAAGACCGTGGTCGAGCAGTTCCGCGAACAGGTTCAGAATCTGGAGTGATCCATGGTGGCTCACGACGGAAGCTTCGATGGGGTCGAGCGGCGCGGCCTGATGTTCGTGCTGTCATCGCCTTCGGGGGCGGGCAAGACGACGCTGTCGCGCCTGCTGATCGAGCGCATGCCGGGCTTGCGGATGTCGGTATCGGCGACGACGCGTCCGATGCGCCCCGGTGAGATCGACGGCCGCGACTATCACTTCGTCGACCGGGCGCGCTTCGAGGACATGGCCAAGCGCAACGAGCTGCTCGAATGGGCCACCGTGTTCGACAACCGCTATGGCACGCCACGCGCGCCGGTCGAAGCGGCGCTCTCCGGCGGCCAGGATGTGCTGTTCGACATCGACTGGCAGGGCACGCAGCAACTGCGCGAGAAGGCGCGGCAGGACGTCGTCAGCGTGTTCATCCTGCCGCCGTCCGCCGCCGATCTCGAGAAGCGGCTGCATACGCGTGCGCAGGACTCCGATGAGGTCATACGCGGGCGCATGAGCCGCGCCAGTCACGAGATGAGCCATTGGGCGGAGTACGACTACATCGTCATCAACCGCAACGTCGACGATGCGTTTGCCGAGGTGCAGTCGATCCTCAAGGCAGAGCGCCTGAAGCGCGAGCGCCGGACCGGATTGACGACCTTCGTCCGCGAGTTGCAGCGCCAGCTCGAAAGCTGAGGCGCCTGTCACGCCCGTCGGCCGAGACGCGCCAGGATGTCCTGGATGCCGTCGAGCGACTCATCCTGCTGAATGTTGCGCGGCCGCGGCCGCAGCGCCGGCGGCCGCGGAATGAAGTCGAGCGGCGGGGTCGCCGGGTCCTCGAACGGCGTCGGCACGAACAGGGGGCGCTGCTGCTGCGGCCGCTGCGCCTGCGGTCTGTCGATGGGGAGCGCGGCGGGGATCGACGACCGCGATTCCAGGAGACTCATCAGTCGGGCCGCGGGATCATCATGCATGTGCGCGACGTTCTGCTGAGCCTCGACGGAGAACTCCTCGTGCTCCTCCTGCTGCGGCTCTGCCTCCAGCTCGTCTTCGGGCAATGAAAAGCGCGACTGCAGAAGGTTGATCAGCGCCGCCGCGGGATCGTCGAGCTCATCGTCTTCGGCGGCAGGGGCCTCCGACATCATCGCGGGTCCGGCCATGGCGATGTCATCGTCAGGCTGAGGGGCCGGTTGTCGTGCTGCATGCGCGCGAAGCGTCTCGATCAGTGCGGCCGCTGGATCGGCTGGTGCCGTCGACGGCGCGCGCGTGGGTTGATCGGGCATCGCGGGAACGGGCTGAGCGGCCGGCTGGCCGCCACGCAGACGGTTCGTCAGGTGTTGCGACGCCGGCGTGGTCTGGGGTGCCGCGTCCTCATGCGCTGGCGGAGCCGTCTCAGCGAGGACCGCTGCAGCCGGAGCATCGCCAGCCTCGCCGGGTTGCGTGGTACGCCGCTTGGCCGCGCGCGATACCAGCAGCGCGGCAATCACCTTGGCGGCGTCGACCGGGGCGCCGGCAGAGGGGGACGCGGCTTCGCTGCTGCGGGCCTTGCGCAGCGCCGACACGATTTCGCTGACGTCGACAGGGGCGGGTGGGGCGGCGCTCGTGGCAGCCTGCGTCGGTGGCGGGGCGGGTGGCGGCATCGGTGCGGCCGCCTGGACGCGGGTGGGATTCGCAGGTTCAACTCGCTGCGCAGCCGGCCAGGGCTCGGCGGGTGCGGTCGGCGCCGCATAGGTCGGCGAGCGTTGCGAGGCGGCTGCGGCACTCGCCTGGGCTGCTGCAATCTTGGTGGCAGTGGCCTGCGCCGCGGCCATCTGGGCAGCCGTCAGTTGTGCTTGCGCCGGAGCAGCAGGCGATGGGGTAATTGCGGCAACCGGCGATGGCTGCACGTTGGCCGCAGCGGCCTGTGCCCCGGAAGGCTCAGCCCGGCGCACCGCTGCGCGATCCACCAGCTCATCGACCGCCTGCCACACTGCGTCGGTGGACTGCGACCGTTGCATCTCCGCAGCCGCGTCCCGGTCGCGTCGGCGTGCGGCCACGGCCGGGTGATCCTGATGCTGGGGAGACGGCGCCGGTCGCTGTGCACGGGGGTCGATCTGGTCCGTTGAAGCGGACAGCCGCGCGCTGGCGAGGTCGAGCGCCGAAGCCGGCTGAGAGCCGCGGCTGCCGCCTGGATGGGATGGTGCCGCCGGCATGCTGCCGCGGTTCGCACGCATCCCGCCCTGCGGCGCCTTGGACCGTGGCTTCATGCGACCACGGCGCATCCGTACTGCGTCCGCGTGCCAGCTGCCGTTGCGCCGTTGCCGCCGTCCCATCCGGCTGAGCCGATAGAGCGCGCTCGCCAGCAGTCCTGAAATCGCGAGTGCGCCGATGACCACGAGCATGAGCACGTGGATGGGCGCTTCGGGCTTGCTCGGCTTGGGTGCGATGATCGGCCCGTCGGCAGCCGGCGCCGCATTCGCGTCCGGCTCCACATTGCCGTCGTCGGCCATCGCCGGCGGCGGCGCATCGGCTGCAATCGGGTCAGCCTGTTGCGGCGGGGCAGAGGGCCAGGGCGAGCTATCGAGGCTGCGCGGCAGGCTGGCGTCCGACGCCGTCAGCGTCGTCCGTGTGGCGAGGGTCTGCGGCTTCGGCGTGCCTCGCACGGCGAGATCGGTACGCAGCCGCGGCTGCGGCGCTTCTGCGAGGGCATCGCTGGTGCGAACGACCGGGCCATCAGTGCGTCTTGGCGTCAGTTTGGGTGGAGTGGGCTGGGCGAAGTCCCAGGGAGCCGGCTGCTGCGTCGTCCGTATCGGTGCCGCGGCGTCACGGGGGTTGCCGTTGGCGTCTTTCAGATACCAGCAACGCCGATTGGTGCCACGATCGAAACGATAGTACCAGCGTTGCGCGTCGGACTTCTCTCCCGTCGGCTCGGTCAGACATTCCTCCGCCGCCAAGACGACGCGCGGCAGCACGAGCACGACGGTGCCAGCGATTCCGGCAGCAATGGCAAATGCAACTCCTGCCGTTCGGCTTGCCATTGAAGACTCCGGATACGCTTACGCAACGGCGCGTTCTCGGAGACAAGTTGGGTGGCAATGAGCCGCAATTCCGGATTAATTCTGTCTCGATCCTTTCGTGTCCGAGTGCGGCTTTTTTCCCACAAGAGGGTTTGCATCGCGCCGCGATTTTGGCCGCGCTATCGCGCCAAATCGGTCACATCGGTGAAGATGGACCTGGTTTTTCACCCTCAGGGATCAAGGGCGTCACACCGACAACCTCTGCGTTTGTGGACAAATGATTGGCAGCAGCGGCGGCGGTGCAGCACCGCCGCCGCGTCCGATGTCGCAACAGGCGACGGATCAGTTCGTCAGCACCACACGTCCGACCACATGGCCGGCGCGCAGTGCATCGATCCACTTCTGTACGTCAGCCATCGGCTCCTCGCGCATCGGCGGCGGCTTGATCTTGCCGGCGCGCGCGAGCGCCATCAACTCGTGCGCCTCAGTCAGCGTGCCGACCATGAAGCCCTCGATGGTCATGCGCTTGTACACCCATTGAACCATCGGCAGGGTGAACTGGCCGCCCATCAGTCCGGAGACGACGATCTTGCCGCCGCGTGCGACGACGGACACCGCAAAGGCCATCGACTTCTCGTTGCCGGCGAAATCGACGACCTCGTCGAAGCCGCCCTCGGTCTCCTTGAGGATGCGCTTGATCACATCCGGCTCGGCCGGATCGTAGGCCGTCGCGGCGCCATTCTTCAGCGCGGTCTCGCGCGCGGCCGCCGAGAGGTCGGCCACCGAGATCGGTTGCTTGAACATCGCCTGCGCGAACGACAGGCCCATCATGCCGACGCCGCCGAGTCCGATCAGCAGCAAATTGCGCTGGCGCGGCCGATCCACGAGGCGCTTGAGCGCGCCATAGGCCGTTACGCCGGAGCACATCAGGGTCGCGGCCTGGTTGACCGGCAGCGGATCATACTCCAGCAGATATTTCGCGTCGGGCACCAGCACGTGGGTGGCGAAGCCGCCGTCGATGGAGACGCCGAGGAAGCGCTGCTTGGCGCACAAATTCTCGTCGCCATTGGCGCAATCGCGGCATTGGCCGCAGCCGATCCACGGAAACACTGCGCGGCGCGCGCCGATCAGCTCCTTCGGCACATCGGGTCCGACCTCGTCGACGACGCCGGCAATCTCGTGTCCGAGCGTGAAGGGCAGGGTCATGCCGCGTGTGGTGTCGAGTCGCTTGCCATTGCCGAGATCGGCATAGCCGTCCTGGATATGCAGGTCGGAGTGGCACAGGCCGCAGCGCTCGATGCGAACCAGAACTTCCCGGCCTTGCGGCTTCGGCGTCTCGACGATCGTCTCGCACAGCGGTGCATCGAACTTGACGAGCGACTGACGGCGCATCAACGCCATGATGAAACTCCCTGAAATGCTTGTTGATTAAGACTTGTTCTCGTTGCGACTATTGGTCAATTCGCGGGCCATGGCAACAAAGCCGGAAACCGGAATGGTCTCGGCGCGGCGGGTGGGATCGACGCCGGCGGCGGCCGCGAGCCGCACGGGATCCGCCGGCAGCGACTTCAGGCTCTGCCGCAGCATCTTGCGGCGCTGGCCGAAGGCGGCGGCCGCGACCTGCTCGAGCGCGCGGCGGTCGCATGGTTCGGGCGAAGGGCGCGGCACCAGCCGCACCACCGACGAGGTGACCTTCGGCGGCGGCACGAAGGCCGACGGCGAGATGTCGAACAGGATCTTGGTCTCGCAGCGCCAGTTGGCGAGCACGCCGAGCCGGCCATAGGCGTCCTCGTTCTCGCGCGCGACGATCCGCTCGGCGACCTCGCGCTGAAACATCAGCACCATCATGTCGTACCAGGGCGGCCACGGCTCTACGGAAAGCCAGCCGATCAAGAGATGCGTGGCGATGTTGTAGGGCAGGTTGGCGACGATCTTCGCCTTGGTGCTGCCGAGATAGGGCCGGACGTCGAAGGTGCGGGCGTCGGTGCAGACGATTTCGAGCCGCCCCGGATAGCGCGCAGCGATCGCCTGCAGCGCCGGGATCGCGCGCTCGTCGTGCTCGACCGCGATCACGTGGCGCGCGCCGAGCGCGAGCAGCGCCCGCGTCAGGCCTCCCGGGCCGGGGCCGATCTCCACCACCGTGGCGTCCTCAAGCGGACCCGCGGCGCGCGCGATCCGGGCGGTGAGATTGAGATCGAGCAGGAAGTTCTGACCGAGCGCCTTGCGCGCCGACAGCTGATGTTCGCGAATGACCTCGCGCAGCGGCGGGAGGTCGTCGATCGCGCTCATGACGACTGGCTGGCCATGCGCGCCGCGAGCTCGAGCGCCGCGATCAGGCTCGCCGGATTGGCGGTGCCCTTGCCGGCAATGTCGAAGGCCGTGCCGTGGTCGGGCGAGGTGCGGATGAAGGGCAGGCCGAGCGTCACGTTGACGCCCTCGTCGAACGCCAGAGTCTTGATCGGGATCAGTGCCTGATCGTGGTACATGCAGATGGCGCAGTCATAGGTCTTGCGCGCAGCTTCATGAAACATCGTGTCTGCCGGCAGCGGTCCCTTCACGTCGAGCCCGGCGTTGCGCAACGTCGCGATCGCCGGCGCGATGATCGTGTCCTCCTCGCCGCCGAGCGTGCCGTCCTCGCCCGCATGCGGATTGAGTCCCGACATGGCGATGCGGGGCCGCGCCACGCCGAAATAGCGACGCAGGCTCGCCGCGACGATTCGCGTCGTCGACGTGATCAGCGGGCTCGTCAGCTGTTCGATCGCATCGCGCAACGCGACGTGGATCGTCACCGGCACCACGGCGAGAACAGGCGACCACAGCATCATGACCGGCTGTGGCGTGGCTCCACCATCGGCGGCGAGCTCGGCGAGAAATTCGGTATGGCCGGGATGCGAGAAGCCGGCGCGGTAGAGGACGGCCTTGGCGATCGGGTTGGTCACGACGGCGCTGGCGCGTCCGGCCCTCACGTCGGCCACGGCCTCCCGGATCGAGCCGATGGCCGCCTCGGCACTCGTCATGTCCGGGCGGCCCGGCAGGGCCGTCACGGCGTGCCCGGTGGAGACCACGGGCAGCGCGGTCGCAAACGCCTGCGCCGCTTGTTCGGGACGAACCTCGTCCACAGTGACGGGGAGGTCGAGCAGCTTGGCGCGCTGAGCCAGGAAGGCCGGATCACCGCGCACGTAGAAGGCGGGGAGTCCGAGCTCGGTGCGGCGCAGCCACGCTTGCAGGGTGATGTCGGGGCCGATGCCTGCCGGTTCCCCCAGGGTCAGCGCGAGCGGCTTCGTCATCAGCGATATTCGATCATCGCCGCCTTGCGGACTTCCTGCAGATAGGCCTTGGAGGTGGCCTCGTATTTCTTGGTATACATCTGCTCCTTGATCTCGCGCTTCTTCGGCGTGTCGATCGTGGTCGGAGTCCGCGAGCAGAGCGCCACCATCTGAATGCCCTGCCGTGTCGCTTCCGGCGGAGTCAGGTGGCCGATCGGCGTGTCATCGAGCAGCTTGCGCAGATTCGGCGGAATGTCGGCGGACGTCTTGACGACGATCTCCTTGATGACCGCATTCGCCGTCGTCTTGAAGATGTTGTTGGCTTCGGCGCAGGTCTGCACCCGTGAGCGCAGCGCCTCCGCCTCCTTGTGACGTGCTTCCATCAAGCCCTGGTTCGAGGAGTTCGACACGATCAGCACGATCGGCTGCATCTTGTACTCGAACGCTTGGCCCTGCTGATCGCCGTCGCCGCCGGCGGCGGCGACAGCCGCGGCGACGTCCTTGTCGGAGACGAGCAGCCGCTCCTTGTAGCGGCCGCGCACCAGGCTGCTCCAGACGATCTCGGCCTTGATGCGGGCCTTCAGCGTCTCCGGCCGCACGCCCTGGCTCTCCAGCGATTTGGTCAACTGTTCCGGGTTGAGCCGCATGCGAGAGCCCATGCCGGCAAACGACTGGTCGACGTCGGAGGCAGTCGGCTCGACGCCGTACTTCTTGCCCTCCTTGATCTTCACCTTGTCGTCGATCAGCTCGTCGATGATCTCCTGGCGGGACTGATGCTTGCGAGTGCTCAGGAAGTTCAGCTTGGTGCGCTGCTCGATGTCATAGTCGGTGATGGGATCGCCATTGACCATGACGACGATGCTCTGAGCGCGAGCCGACATCGTTCCGATGCCGCAGACGAGTGCGGCAAGAGTGCAGATGGCCAGGGCCCGAAGGCGAGGAGAGAACGCGATCGTCATGACCAAGCTTCGCTGTCGCTATTGATCCAACTGGAAACCGCGCCACGGCTCCCGACGAGGGACTTTCGAACCCCACGGAGCGGCCCGTCGGAGACTGGCGCGCGCTACTGAAGGCCCCCAGCCCCGGTTCCCGTGGACGAGGAATTGGCCAGCGTCCGGAGTCCGATCTGGAGCATATAGGCATGGCTCAGAACGGGGGGAGTGGTGCCTGCCGTATAATTATACGACGTTACATAGTTGGCGGCCAGCACGAAACAATCATCCACATAGCCGGCGCCGATCACATACTGGTTGATCTTGTTGGCTGCCAGATCCCAGCGCGCTGCACCCGTGACGACCCAGTTCGGCGCCACCTTGACCGAGCCGCTGCCGAGGATGCCCTCACGCCGGTCGAGATAGCCGAGCGCCGGATCGGCGGCATAGTTGCCGTAGGTCAGCGCCACCGACCAGCGGTCGAAGTTCGCCTTGGCTTCCGCCTCGAAGCGCTGGATGTTCAGGGTCTGCTGGTCGAACCGGCTGCGCATGCTGAACGTGTAGGTGCGGTTCGGCGAGTAATCGACACGCGCCACGTAGTCCGAGACGTTCTTGTCCAGGCCGGAGCCGATGGCGGTGTTGTTGGCATCCTGCACCGCGAACGAGTTCATCCCGAACAAATGGTAGGACTGGCCGAACAGCACGTTGATGGTGCCGCCGCGGTCGAACTGCGTCGTCGCCTGGACGCCGACATTGGCGCGGCCGCCGCCCTCGACGCGGTCGTAGCCGGAGAACTTGTCGACGCTGAACAGGTTGCTGGCGTCGAACACCATGCTCTGGGCGTCCTCGTTCGGCAGCCGGCCGGCATAGGTCTCGTTGGGACGGATGATCACTTGCGCGATCGGCTCGATCGTCGTCGTGCCCCACGGCTGAACGTTGATGAACGGGTAGCGATATTCGAGGCCGACCGTCGGCATCAGCCGCAGCGCCTGGGTGTCGCCGGTCTGCAGGAAGTTGCCCACGCCCGGCTGGTTCGAGACGTTGGCGTTGATCGCATCCGCGCGCAGGATCGCGAACGGCGTCCAGATCTGGCCGTAGGGATCGGTGAACGAGCGCCGCCACTCCGCCTGCGCAGTCAGGCGGGTGTAGGTGCCGGGCGTGGCGCGCAGCAGGCATCGCGCGCGCGTCGCCGGATCGGCGGAATTGATGGCGCACAGGCCATTGGTGTTGGCCGTGGTCGTGATCGGGTCGAACACCGCCGTCTGGCGGCTCAGATTGACGAAATTGGTCTTGTAGCTGAACTCGCCGCCGAACACGGGGTAGTTCAGCACGTTCGAGTAATCCAGCACCGGATAGACCACCGGCACGGTCTGCTGGTTGCCTGAGAAGCTCAGATAGTGGATCGCCCGGACGTCGAAGAAGCTGCGGCTGCCGACGCCGGTCAAATACAGCTGCGAGATCGCCTCGGTCGGGAGGCTCATGAACGAGTTGAACGGGTCGCGGTACTGCGCCAGCCGGTAATCCGACAGGAACATGTAGTCGGACAGCAGGATGCCGTCCCAGCCCCAGACCCACTTGTCGTTGAGCGCGAACTGGCCCTTGGTGTCGACGCCGCCGCGGAACTGGCGATCGCCCGGCTGGCCGGCGAAGGCCTTGCGGTCGAGCTGATCGATGCCGTACAGGCGCACCTGATAGCCGCCATTGCTGAGGCGCTGGCGGAACTCGGTCTGCAGCAGCACGCCCTGCTTGGAGGTGATGCGCGGCGTGAAGGTCGCGTCGTAATCCGGCGCGATCGCCCAGTAATAGGGGATGTCGACGCCGAAGCCGTAGCCGCCGGTCTGGGTGATGCCGGGCATCAGGAAGCCGCTCTTGCGCTTCACGGTCGGATCGGGCGTCGAGAAGTAGGGGATGTAGGCCAGGGGAACGCCGAAGAACTCGAGCTGGGCGTTCTCGAAATACAGCATCTTCTCGGTCTGGTCGTGGATGATGCGCGCACCCTTGACCTGCCACAGCGGCGGCTTCTTCGGGTCGTCCTTGCAAGGCGCGCAGGCGGTGTACACGCCGTTCTCGAAGACGGTGTAATTCCCCTTGGAGCGGTCGGCGCGGGTCGCCGCCATCCGCGTCTGATCCTCGGTCTCGACGCGCAGCGAATCGACGAAGCCGTCACGATAATCGTCGGACAGGTCGAGGCTGTTGGCGTAGGTGATCTTGCCGTCGGCGTCGGTCATGCGGATGTTGCCTTCCGCATGCAGACGCTTGGTCTTCTGGTCGTAGATCACCCGGTCGGCCTCGACCGAGGTGCCGTTGTAGAACAGCTGCACGTTGCCGACCGCCGACACGCGCGAGTTGTTGTAGTCGTAATCGACCTCGGTCGCCTGCACCAGCATCTGGTTGTCGTTGGCGACGCGCGGCGGTGGCGCCTTGGGCGGGCGCGGATTGTAGGTGAAGCCCTGCGCGGCGGCAGGACTCGGCGCCACGAACCCGGTCGCAGCCGCAACCATCAGGCCGAGCCCGCAGGCCAAAACGAATCCAAGCACGCCAGACCCGGCGCGACGCACGCGCACGCAACCGCGGCGCGCAACGGCATGCTGCCGAAGCGCGGCGAGCGCTGTCTGACGGACGGCAACGAACGACACTAGCCGTCCTCCTGGTAGAGCAAAGCCATGAAACCGGTGAGGCCGCCGACGAACACCGGCAACCACGCCGCAGCGATCGGATTCATCAACTCAGCCTTGCTCAAATCTTCAGTTACTTTCGACAGAACGTAGAGCAGAAACCCGGCGCCCACGCCACTCAAAACCATTTTCTGTACGCCACCCATTCGGAAGAACCTGAGCGACACGGACGCAGCCAGCATGACCATCGCAGCCAGCAAAAACGGCTGCGCGATCAGCTTATGATACTGCAGTCGGTACCCCGCGGTCGCGAAGCCTGAGCTCTCCGACGAACGGATGTATGTCGGCAGTTGCCAAAACGACACAGTTTCGGGGGTGGAGAAGCTGTTTCGGACCTGCGCCGGCGTCAGGCTGGTCGGAAGAATGAACGTCGGTTCGTCGACAGGGGGCGCATCGAGGGAGAATCGGCGCACCGAGCGGAAGACCCACCGGCCTTCTTCGAGGGTCGCCTCGCGGGCTTCGATTCGCTCCTTGAAGTGCTTGTCCGTATCAAAACGGAACAGGGTCAGTCCGGTCAGGCGGACGCCCTGCTGCTCGCTGCGGGCGGCATTGATGATCACGGAGCCGTCCGGGTTGATCTGGTTGAGCCAGAAGCCGGCCGCATCCTGCACGCCGCCGCCGGGGGCCGCGCCGAACAGCTCGGCCTCCATGCGCTTGGAGAGTTCGCGCAGATTGGCCGACATCGGGTTGTAGAGGGTCGTGGCCATCAGCCCGAGCACGATGGCGCTTGCCAGCGCCGGCGCGATGAACTGCCAGGCGGAGACCCCGGCTGCGCGCGCCACCACGAGTTCGAGCCGGCGCGACAGTGCGAGATAGCAGGTCATGGCGCCGATCAGGACGCAGAACGGCATCATCTTCTCGAGCAATTGCGGCACCCGGAACAGCGACGTTTCCGCCACCATCAGCGCCGAGGCGGAGGCGAGCCCGGAGGTCTTGCGCACCATCTCGATGTAGTCGACGAGCACGAGCAGGATGAAGATGCTCGCGAACACGCCGACCGCCGAGACCAGGAAGCGGCCGGCGAAATAGCGCCCGAGTGTGTTGGTGACCATGCTCATGCGGTGGCCGGCCTTCCGAACAGGCGTGCGATCCGCGCGTTCGAGCGGTTGATGGCTTCCATCAGCCGCGCCGGCGGCTCGACCACCACGCCGCCGATGATGATCCAGATGCTGAGGCCGAGCACGCCGAACAGCATGAGGTACTGCACCAGCGCCGCCATCGGCGTCTTCACCGTCATGACCGAGCAGGCGAAGCCCGCCATGCGCACGCCGAAGACGGCGAGGATCGCGCTGCCGAACGAGAAGTTGCGGCTCTGGCGTGTCGTCCGCGGCGCGCCCAGGAATGCGAAGGTGAGGGCTGCGAAGGCGAACGGATAGATCGGCGCCAGGAAGCGGTCGTGCAATTCCTGCCGGAATTGTCCCGGGATCTGCTTGTAGATCGGATCGTTCTCGGCGGGGGCCATCAGCTCCCAGAGATAGCGCTCGCGGATGCCGAGCGTGACGTCGCGGCCCTGATTCGAAAACTTCGACATGTCGAAGGCGTAGCGGGCGAACGCGACCATCGCCGGCTCGCGCTTGCCGAGCTCGAAGCGTTCCAGATTGCCGTCCTCGAGCACCAGGAACGAGCCGTCGGCATTCTTCACGACGGTGCCCTTCTCGGCGATGATCGTGATTCGCTCCTTGGGGTCGCGGCGGTCGTCGATCAGGATGCCGGACAGCTCACCGCCGGGTTGGCGCTCGCGGATCCGGATGGTCAGGTTCTGGTCGAGCTGCGCGAACCGTCCGGGCTGCAGGATGTTGGCGAGCACGTCGGCGGTGATCTCGGCATCCCACTGCTTGATCCGGCGCAGGCCGTCGGGGGCGAAGAAGGCGGCGATCACCGTCACCAGCACGGCCACCGCGCAGGTGGCATAGGCGAACGGCACGAACAGCCGGATCGGCGACATGCCGGCCGCGTTCATGACGATGATCTCCGAATCGGTCGCGAGCTTGTTCAGCGTATGCGAGACCGCGATCATCAGCGCAATTGGCGCGATGACGCCGAGCAGGGAAGGAATCACGAGCCCGGTGATGCCGAGGAAGGTCAGGATCGTCTGGCCCTGGCTGGTCATCAGGTCGATGCCGCGCAGCGCCTGCGTAATCCAGATCACGCCGGTGAGGCTGATCAGGACCAATGCGAACGACGCCAGCGTCGTGCGAAAGATGTACCTGTCGATGGACCCCATCGTCTGCGCTCGATCCCCAATCAGCAGTCCCGGAACGAGCGCTGCAGCCCCCCTTGAAACGGGTCCCCCAAGGCCGCTGTCGCCGTGACGTTCCAAGAGCAGTGAATATCATTACCATCTCGTTGATCCGTCGACAAAATGGCTGTGGCGTGGCGCCCCGAAAATACGGTCAAAATTTCATGATTGTGACTGGCCCGCCACGCGGCGCTTGGCAGCCGCGGCCCGGGCAGGTCATACTGCTGCCAAGTTGGGTTCCGAACTGCCGCCATCCGCGTCTGGTCCTTGAGGTTTTCGGCCGGACGTGGCGGCCCATCACGTCGAAATTTGGAGGATTGCTTGATGTCCGACGCCGTCAAGGTCGGCTTCGTCCCGCTATCGACCGCCCCGCGTGGCATCGTGGTGGCGTTCTGCGATGATACCCTGCGACTTGGAGTCGCGACCGAGAAGGCGCTCGGGGGAGCCTCGGACCTGATCAAGCGCGCGGCCGGGGCAGCCCGGTTCAAGGGCAAGGATGGCGCGGTGCTGGACCTGCTGGCTCCTGAGGGAATCAAGATTCAGCGCTTGATCGTCATTGGCACCGGCAAGGGCTCAGACCTCAAGGACAAGGATTTTCTTAAATACGGCGGCACTTTAGCCGGAAAGCTGAACTCCGGAACTGAAGCGGTCGCGGTGCTGGCCGAGTTGCCTTCGGGACCGCTGTTGCCGGATCAGGTCAGCTCGCTGGCCGCCGGGATCCGGCTGCGGGCGTATCGGTTCGATCGCTACAAAACCAAGAAGAAGGACGAGGAGGGCGCCGTCAGCGCCAATGTCTCGATCGCCGTGGCGGATGCCGCGGCGGCCAAGAAGGCGTTCGCGCCGCGGTCCCACGTCACTGACGGGGTGATACTGGCGCGCGATCTCGTCAACGAGCCGCCGAACGTGCTCTACCCGGAGGAGTTCGCCAAGCGCGCCGCCGCCTTGCGCAAGCTCGGCGTCACCGTCGAGATCCTCGACGTGCCTGCGATGAAGAAGCTCGGCATGGGCGCGCTGCTCGGCGTCGGCCAGGGCTCGGCACGGCCGAGCCGCACCGTCGTGATGCACTACAATGGCGGCAAGCGCGGCGAGCAGCCGGTCGCCTTCATCGGCAAGGGCGTGTGCTTCGACACCGGCGGCATCTCGATCAAGCCGGCCGGCTCGATGGAGGACATGAAGGGCGACATGGGCGGCGCGGCCTGCGTGGTCGGCCTGATGCATGCACTCGCCGCACGCAAGGCCAAGGCCAACGTGATCGGCGCCATCGGCCTGGTCGAGAACATGCCGGACGGCAACGCCCAGCGTCCGGGCGACATCGTCACCTCGATGTCGGGCCAGACCATCGAGATCATCAATACCGATGCCGAGGGCCGGCTCGTGCTCGCCGACGTGCTCTGGTACGTCGCGACCAAGTTCAAGCCGAAGTTCATGATCGACCTGGCAACCTTGACCGGAGCGATCATGGTCGCGCTCGGCACCGATCATGCCGGCCTCTTCACCAACAATGATGATCTCGCCGACAAGCTGTTCAAGGCGGGGCAGGAGACGGGTGAGAAGGTCTGGCGCATGCCGCTCGGCCACGAATACGACAAACTGATCGATTCGCAGTTCGCGGACATGAAGAATACCGGTGGACGCCATGGCGGCTCGATCACTGCTGCGCAATTCCTGCAGCGCTTCGTCAACGACACGCCGTGGGCGCATCTCGACATCGCCGGCACCGCGATGGGCGCGCCGAAATCGGAGATCAACCAGAGCTGGGGATCGGGCTATGGCGTCCGGCTGCTCGACCGGCTGGTGTGGGATTCGTACGAATCCAAATCCGACGCCAAGGCTGAAGCCAAGTCCGGCGCCAAGGCGTGACGTGGGACGATGACAGAAGTCCTGTTCTACCATCTGCAGAACATGACCATTGAAGGCGTGCTGCCGCCGCTGCTCGAGAAGTCGCTCGAGCGCGGTTGGCGCGTCGTGGTGCAGTCGACGTCGGAGGAGCGCGCGGATGCGCTCGATGCGCATCTGTGGACCTATCGCGACGATTCGTTTCTGCCGCATGCCACCTGGCGGGTGGCCGATGTGGCCGACCAGCCGATCGTGCTCGCGGTGGAAGAGAGCAATCCCAACGGCGCAAACGTCCGTTTCCTCGTGGACAACGCGCCGCTGCCATCGGACTCGCACAGCTACGAGCGCATGGTGCTCGTATTCAACGGCGATGATGCGGACGCGCTCGCGGCTGCGAGATCGGCGTGGACCGATTGCAAATCGCGAGGATTCGAGGTCACCTACTGGCAGGCGGATGAGCGGGGGCGTTGGCAGCGCCGGCAATGATGCGGAAGTCCGTGAAGCGCCAATGATGGCAGCGCGGCGCGATTCATGATAAACTGCTGATTTACCGGCAGAGCGTTGGCAAAGCCACGAACGTGCCGCAAAGTGATGTTGGGACAACACATTAGAGTGTCCACAGGTTGCAATTCAGCAAGGTTCATCGTGCGAGACCACAACAAACAGCTGACGCGCGCTCTGGCGTTCCTTGTGCTTGCCCCGGTCGTCGCCGGATGCTCGAGCACGCCCGATTTCCTGTCCAAGGACGCCGAGTGGTTCAACCGGCCGCAGCGCCTGTTCATCAGGAACATCTCGATCGACGCGCCGCCGCTGACGCCGGATAAGCCGGTCACGGCTGAGGACCTTGTAAGCGCCGAAGGCGCGTGCCCGGGCATGGCGCCTGCGGCCGGTGCTGCGGGCGCGAACGCGCTGGCGAATGATCCCGCCGCCGCAACGCCAGCCGTCGGCGGCACCGTCGCACTCGGCCATACCGAATGCGACGTGGTGCGCGGCATCGGTGCACCCGACAACGTCAACATCTCGAGCAATGGCGGTGAGCGCGTGGCCACGGTGACCTGGCTGCGCGGCGCGCGCTCCGGCGTCTACACGTTCAGCTCCGGCCGCCTGACCTCGGTCGAGCGAGCGCCCGATCCGGGACCCACGCCGAAGACGGCCAAGCCGAAGGCGAAGAAGCGCGCGACCTGAGTGTGCGCTGAAGTTGCCGAGAGAGTAGTTCGTCGGACGAACATTGGTTCGTCGCGGATTGCTCGATCAGCCGGTTGCCTCGTCATACAACGTGCTCGCTTCCAGCCATTGCTCCTCGGCGCGCGCCAGCGCGTCGGCGGCATTGGCCCGTGCCTTCGACAATTGCGCCGCCTGTTTCGGGTCGCGTGTGAAGATGTCGGGCAGCGACAGCGCGCCGTCGATCTTGGCGATGATCCCGGTGATGCGGGCGATCTCGGCTTCGACCGCCGTGATCTTCTGCTTCAGCCCGCTCCGTCTGTTGTCGACGCGCGGCCGCTCCGCTTTCTCGGTCACCTGCGGACGTTCGGTCTCTCGTGTGCCGGCGCCGCTGCGTGACGACAGGACCATGCGCCGGTAGTCATCGAGATCGCCATCGTAGGTCTTCACCGTGCGGTCGGCGACGACCCAGAGGCGGTCGGCGCAGGCCTCGATCAGATAGCGGTCGTGCGAGACCATGATCACGGCGCCGGGAAATTCGTTGATCGCTTCGGCGAGCGCGGCGCGGCTGTCGATGTCGAGATGGTTGGTCGGCTCGTCCAGGATGATCATGTTGGGGCCGAAGAAGGTCGCGAGCCCGAGCAGCAGCCGCGCCTTCTCGCCGCCCGACAGGCTCTTCACCAGCGTGTCGGCGGCCTTGCCGGAAAACCCGATCGCGCCGGCGCGCGCGCGTACTTTCGACTCCGGTGCGTCACCCATCAGCTTGCGCACGTGACTATACGGCGATCCGGTCTCGTCCAGCTCATCGAGCTGGTGCTGGGCGAAATAGGCGATCGACAGCTTGTCGGCGCGCGTGACCTTGCCGGAGAACGGCGCGAGCCGTCCGGCCAGCAGCTTCACCAGCGTGGACTTGCCATTGCCGTTGGCGCCGAGCAATGCGACGCGGTCGTCATTGTCGATGCGTAAGGTGACGCGGTTGAGCACCGGTTGCGCGGGGTCGTAGCCGACCGAAGCGTTGTCGACCGCGATGATCGGCGGCGACAACAGTCGCTCCGGTGCGGGGAACGTGATCTCGTGCACGTCCTGGGTGACGAGCGCGGTGATCGGCTTCATCCGCTCCAGCATCTTGACGCGGGACTGCGCCTGGCGCGCCTTCGAGGCCTTGGCCTTGAAGCGCTCGACGAAGGCCTGCAGCCGCGCGCGCTCCGCTTCCTGGCGCTTGACCGCCTTGGCATCGAGCATCTCGCGGGTGGCGCGCTGCTCCTCGTAGGAGGAGTAGCTGCCGCGGTACAGCGTGAGCTTGCAACGGTCGAGATGCAGGATCTGGTCGACGGAGGTTTCCAGCAGATCGCGGTCATGGCTGATCACGATCACCGTGCGCGGATAGTGCGCCAGATGATCCTCGAGCCACAGCGTGCCCTCGAGGTCGAGATAGTTGGTCGGCTCGTCCAGCAGGAGCAGGTCGGGTGCGGCGAACAGCGTGGCCGCGAGGGCGACCCGCATGCGCCAGCCGCCGGAGAATTCGGCGCAGGCTCGCGCCTGATCCGCGGCGGAAAATCCGAGGCCGCTGAGAATCGCGGCCGCGCGCGCCGGGGCGGAATGCGCGTCGATGTCGACGAGGCGGGTCTGGATCTCGGCGATACGGTCTGCGTCATGGGCGGTCTCGGCCTCGTGCAGCAGCGCGTGCCGCTCGAGGTCGGCCCGGAGAACCACCTCGATCAGGCTTTCGGGCCCGCTCGGGGCTTCCTGGGCCAGGCTGCCGATGCGCCACCGCGGCGGCACGCTGATGCTGCCGGTCTCCAGCGACAGTTCGCCGCGGATCGCTTTGAACAGGGTGGACTTGCCGGTGCCGTTGCGGCCGACCAGCCCGACGCGCGCGCCCGGCGGAATCTGCACCGAGCTCTGGTCGATGAGAAGCCGTCCGGCGAGGCGGATGGAAATGTCGGTGATGGAAAGCATGCGCGCCTTGTCACCGCGCGCGCGGCCAAAGGCAACCGCTTTGTCGCGGTCTCAGCGGCCGGATAGGCTCGTCCCGGCCTCGTCGCGCTTGCGCAACTCGTTCATCAGGTCCGCAAGGGAAGCTGGCAGGTGAGAGCCGTCCGGCGGCAGGCTGCGTTGCAGGCGCTCGCCGACGGCCTCGCAGATCGATCGGCTGGTCTTGCGATCGAGAGCCTCGCTGAAATTGGCGGTGCGGCCAGACATGACGGAATTCCACGAGCAGTTGCAGGACGATGCCGTAACAAGTCGTGGCCGCTCGATTTGTTTCCGGCTCCTGACCGGAATACCCCGAAATCAGGTTGAAACTGCACAAAAAAAGCCCCGGCGTGGGGGAGACGCCGGGGCGATGCGAATTCGGTGCGGCGGGGGGCGGGTGCCGCGCCGAGGCTCGTATCAATAGCAGCGGTTGATCAGGCGCCAGCGCGGTCCCCACGGGGTCGGAACCACGCGGCGCACATAGCAGCCTCCATAGCCGTAGCTGTAGGCCGGGCCGCCGACGAAGAAGCGGGGACCGTAGAACGGACGGTGCCAACCGCCATGCCAGCCGCCTCCGTGCCAACCACCGCCATGCCAGCCACCGTGCCAGTGAGCCGAGGCGGCGGTCGGGGCGAGGGCGGCTGCGCCGAGGGCAACGGCGGCCGCCGCGATGAGGGAGAGTTTGCGCAACATGATCGTCTCCTGGATGACAGCGTTGGAGGCGCCGAAATTGTCCGACGGATGAGGCTGGGAGAGGGCGGCCACCGGAACGCTGCTGGCTCGTCCTCGCCCGATACCGAACACGTTAAGACATGACAGCTGAATGATGGTCGCACGAACCCTTCAGGCTATGTTCAGAAACGTGAAATTGTCGTAAGGCGTTGCGCCTCCGGGCTGGGTCCCGGTCGCTTGCCGTCGACCAATCGCGTCGATATAAGCCCGCAACCCACCCAAATCCCGCACCTCCAAGGACGACATCATGGCGATTGAGCGCACCTTTTCGATTATCAAGCCCGACGCGACCGAGCGTAACCTCACCGGCGCGATCAATGCGCTGATCGAGAAGGCCGGCCTGCGCATCGTGGCTCAGAAGCGGATCCGCATGACCCGCGACCAGGCCGAGACCTTCTATGCCGTGCACAAGGCGCGGCCGTTCTTCGGCGAGCTGGTCGATTTCATGATCTCCGGCCCGGTCGTCGTCCAGGTCCTCGAGGGCGAAGGAGCCATCCTGAAGTACCGCGACGTGATGGGCGCGACCGATCCGTCGAAGGCCGCCGACGGCACCATCCGCAAATCGCATGCGAAGTCGATCGGCGAGAACTCGGTGCATGGCTCGGATGCCGCCGAGACGGCTGCGGTCGAGATCGCGCAGTTCTTCGCCGGCAACGAGATCGTCGGCTGAGCCATGATCGCTGCGGCGGAGCCTCGCTCCGCCGCATGCCGACGTGCTCAATCTTCGTTGAACCGATCTGAAAGGCTTGGCCGTGAACTGGCTGTCGCAACTCGCTGATCCCGCCACTTTCGGCCATTTGCTCGCTCAATTCGAGGCCGACCTGCAGAGCCCGGGCTTCTGGCTCGCGCTCGGCAAGATCGTCTGGATCAACGTGCTGTTGTCGGGCGACAATGCGCTGGTCATCGCGCTCGCCTGCCGCGGCCTGCACGGCAAGCATCGCGTCTGGGGCATGGTGGCCGGCTCCGGCATTGCCGTCGCACTGCGCATCGCCTTTACCGGCATCGTCGCCACCCTGATGGCGCTGCCCTACCTGAAGCTGATCGGCGGGCTGGCGCTGATCGTGATCGCCGCCAAGCTGCTGGTGCCCGAGGACGAGAACGACGAGATCGCAGCCGGCACGACGCTGTGGCATGCGGTCCGCATCGTCGCGCTTGCCGACCTCGTGATGAGCCTCGACAACGTGATCGCGGTGGCTGCGGCCGCGAACGGCCAGGCGTCCCTGCTGATCATCGGCCTCGCCATGAGCATCCCGCTGATCATCGCGGGCGCCGCGCTGATCATGCTTGTGCTCGATCGGGTCCCGCTGCTGGTCTGGCTCGGCGCGATGTTGCTCGGCTGGGTGGCCGGCGAGGTGATCGCGACCGATCCCGCGATCGAGCCGATGCTGCACCATCTCCTCGACGGCACCGTGGTCATCAACATCGAGGCGACCTCGGCGCTGTTCGCCGGCAAGACCAATCTCGCGAGCCACGTCGATGTCATGGAGACGCTGATGTCGCTGATCGGCGCCGGTGTGGTGCTGATCGCCGGCTCGATCTGGCGCGGCCGCGCGCTGCAGCGTCAGGCCGAGAGCGAGCTGGTGCCGGCGCGCGGCGTCGATCTGCCGTAGCTGATCGTCAGGACGCGTCGCGTCCGACCGGGCGGCGTCAGGACTCCGCATCCAGCCGATCGAGGAATTCGCGAACGGTGTGGACCGATCCCGTGGCGGCTGGCTGGTAGCCGGGCAGGGCAGCGACGGCGCGATGGAATTCGTCGCCCTTCATCACCTCAAGCACCCGCCGCATCGGGTCGGTTTCCAGAAACGATTTATGGCAGGCGAAGAAATAGTCCTCGGTGAGGATACGGATGAAGTCGAGCCCGAACTGCCGCGCGGCGGCCTCGACGCCGAAGCAGACGTCGGCCATGCCGCTCGCGACATAGGCGGCGACGGCTGCGTGGGTGAACTCGATCTGCTGCGCGCCATTGATGCGCGCTTCATCGATGCCTTGTGACGCGAGCAACTGATCGAACACCAGGCGGGTGCCGGAATCATGATCGCGATTGACGAAGCGCGCCCTGCCGTCGGCAAGATCGGCCAATAAACGGATGGACAGCGGATTGCCGCGCTTGACCATCAGCCCCATTTCACGGGTCACGAAGCTGATGACGCAGTCCTGCTTGGGATCAAGCCAATCCCTGCAGGCCTGGATGTTCTGGGCACGCAGCTCGCCGCGCGGCAGATGCAGTCCCGACAGGTCGCATTCGCCTTGCGCCAGCGACGCCAGCGAATGCTGGCTGCTGACATAGCGGACATCGACCCCGACGCCTGGCTCGCGATCCAACAGCTCGCGCAGCTTGGCGACGGCAAAGCCGTGGCTGGCGTGAACGCGGATCACGCCGGGATGCGGCTGCAGGAACGGCTTGATCTCGGTCACCAGCTCCTGCGCCAGATTGTCGAGCTGCGGGCCGAGGCGGGCGTGCATGCGCTCGCCGGCCCAGACCATCTTGTCTCCGAACGTGGTGAGCTTCGATCCCTTGCCGCGCTGGGTCTCGACCAGCGGCACGCCGAAGAATTCAGACCACTGCTCGATCAGATTCCAGACGTGACGATAGGACAGATGCGCGTCGCTGGCCGCGCTGGTGATCTTACCCGTCCTCCTGATTTCGCTGAGCACGCGGAGCATCACGACGATGCTCTGCGGGCCGTCGTCCTTGTAGAAACGCCAGACAGGTTCGATCGCGATCCGCAACATCAGGGCCTACTTGTGAAGTCGGCTTCATATGACCGCCGGCCATAGGCAACAGATATCATATTTACGAACAGATATTTGTTCTTACCTTCATTGGTATACAACAAACGGAGGAAATATGATGTCGATTGCATATGATTACGAGCGCGGCTTGAGGACGACGTCTTATCTGACGAAGCCGTTCCAGCTCTTGATCGGCGGCCGGCATGTTCCCTCGGTTTCGGGACGCACCTTCACCTCGCTCAATCCTGCAACCGAGCAGGCGATTGCGACGGTCGCCGAGGGCAATGCCGAGGATGTCGATCTCGCGGTCGCCGCGGCCCGCAAGGCCTTCGAAGGGCCGTGGCGGACGATGCGTGCAGCCGAGCGCGGCGCGATCCTTCTGAAATGGGCGCATCTGTTGGGCGACCATGCTGACGAGATCATCGAGCTCGAAAGCCTCGATGCCGGCAAGCCGGTGTCGGCGATCCTGCGCCAGGATCTTCCCGCCGCCATCGATACGCTCACTTATTACGCCGGATGGGCCGACAAGATCAGCGGTGAAGTCGTCTCCACGCGCGATGATGCGCTGACCTATACGGTGCGCGAGCCGGTCGGCGTGGTCGCGGCGATCGTGCCGTGGAATTTCCCGCTGATGATCGGGATGTGGAAGCTCGCGCCGGCGCTGGCCTGCGGCTGCACCGTCGTGATGAAGCCCGCCGAGCTGACGTCGCTGTCGGCGCTGCGGATCGGGGAGCTCGCGCTCGAAGCCGGACTGCCGCCCGGCGTTCTCAACATCGTGACCGGCCCTGGGCGCACTGTCGGCGAGGCGCTGGTCAACCACCCCGATGTCGACAAGGTCACGTTCACCGGCTCGCCCGGCGTCGGCCGCGGCATCATGAAGGCGGCGGCCGGCAACTTCAAACGGGTGTCGCTCGAGCTCGGCGGCAAGTCGGCCAACATCATCTTCGACGATGCGAACATCGAGGCCGCCGCGAAGGCTGCGGCCAGCGGCATCTTCTTCAACACCGGGCAGGTGTGCTCGGCCGGATCGCGGGTGCTCGTGCACGAGCGCGTGTATGACGAGGTGGTCGATCGCCTGACTGCGCGGGCGCAGGCGTTGCGGATCGGCGATCCGCTCGATCGCGCCACCTCGCTCGGACCGGTCATCTCCGAACGGCAGATGAAGACGATCCTCGACTATGTCGACATCGGGCGCAACGAAGGCGCCACGCTCGTCACCGGCGGCCAGCGCGCGGCCGCCCGCGGCTATTTCGTCAGCCCCGCCGTCTTCGCTGGCGTCACGCACGACATGCGGATCTCGCAGGAGGAGATCTTCGGACCCGTGGTCAGCGTGATCAAGTTCAGGGACGAGGCCGAGGCGCTGCGGATGGCGAACGGCACGGCTTACAGCCTGGCCGCAGGCGTCTGGAGCCGCGACATGGGGCGCGTCCATCGCTTCGCTAAGCGCCTGCGCGCCGGCACCGTGTGGATCAACACCTATGGCTACACCGATGTGCGGCTGTCTTGGGGTGGCGATCGTGACTCCGGACTGGGCCGCGAGCACGGCACGGCCGCGCTGGACAACTTCACGGAGCCGAAGTCCGTCTGGATGAACCTCGCGGTGTGAGCCAGGCGTCGGTTGACGCGGACGGCCGCCATTCGCATCGGCGGCCGTCTGCGCGATCCAACGGATCAGTCGGCCTTGGCGCCGGTCGGCGGCCGGCGTGTCGGCGTCTCCGATGGCCTGTGAGAAGCACGATGGCCGTCGTGTTTGTTGCCGTTGCCGTCTCCGATCGCTGAGTCGGTCAGCAATCGTCGCGGCAGGATCACAAGCCAATCCACAGTGCTGCGGCACGGTGCCGCGCCTTTGACAAGTACCGCAGGGCGTGGTCGTCTGCTTCTTATAATGAACCCGTTCGCGTCGCCGCGACACCACTACGTCGAGCTCCACTGATCGGGCCCTGATTGGAATTGTTTCGAATTGGACTTGCGCATGTTGACTGCAGATGAGATTGCGCACGTCAAGTCGTCGTTCGACTTGGTATTTGCCAATGCTACACAGATGACGACGACGTTCTATGATCGCGTGTTCGAGCTCTTGCCGGAATGCCGCGCGATGTTTCCAGCCGATATGGACGTGCTGAAGCGCGATTTCATCGCGACGCTTGCGGTGCTCGTCGGCAGCCTCGATCAGATGACCGGACTTCTGTCGAGCACCGACATCCTCGGCCGCAATCATGCGCGCTATGGCGTCAAGCCGGAGTACTATCCGGTGGTCGGGGAGGCGCTGCTGTGGAGCCTCGCCAAGGGGCTTGGTCCGCATTGGAACGATGAGGTGGAGCATGCCTGGCGCAAGGTCTACGGCATCATCGCCCAGCGGATGATCGCAATTTCGGTCGGCGCTCGGCGGCCCTGATCCGGATCTAGCTGCGCACGATCGAGCCGGAGCGGCCGACGAGACGCGCGAGCTGCTTGAAGCGTCCGCCGACACGGTCGGCGACGAGGTCGACCATCTGGTGCTCGAACACCAGCATCAGCTTGCGATCCTGGGTGCGGAAGTGCGTTGCGGGCAGCACGCCGGGTCGCGCCGCGGAGATCAGATGCGCGACCCGAAACGCGGTGCCGAGCAGGCGCGCACGATCGATCTGGGCCGGGCTCAGCTGCTCGGTGAGGGCAGGCGCCGCCGCCTCGTCGCGCAGGCCCTCGTAGCGGAAGAACACCGACAGCGCGACGAAGATGCGGCCCTCGTGGTTGATCGAGCCGAAATTGCCGTTCAGAACGATGCCGTAGGTCTGCTCGCCGCGATGGTCCGGATGCATGCGCCAGCCGATGTCGGACAGCAGGCAGGCGGCGTGCCGCAGCCGGCGCTCGTCCTCGGTCTCGCGCATGTGCATCACGCGGAACAGGCGGTCGGTCCAGTCGATCAGCTCGCGGGCATGCTGGGCCGAGCGCGACAACAGCTCGTTGAGGCCCTGGGCCGCGCAGAGCAGCCCGTCCTTGGCGCGCTCGGCGTCGGGAAGCTTGGAGTAGAGCAGGCCCTCGCGCACGCCGAAGGTCGAGAACACGACCGTCGTCGGCCTGGCGACGCGGATGATGTGCTCGAGCACCAGCGCGGCATAGGCGAGCAGCGGGCGCCGCGCCTCGGCGATCGCTTCGATGTCGGCCAGCATGTCGGCGGCGACGAGACGGCGCAGCCGGCGCACGAAGGCCAGCGCATCGGCCGCCGGAATCGCATAGCCGTGCATCACCCCGAGCGGATAGCCGCTCTGGATGATGTGGATGCGCGCCAGCGCGCGCCAGGTGCCGCCGACCGCATAGAAGGTGCGGTTCTGGCCGGCCAGCAGTTGCGGCAGGTCGGTCAGCGCCTCGCGCGCGATCCGCTCCGCCTTCTTCAGCGATTTCTCGGCGAGATCCTGCAGCGCCAGGCTGCCGAGCGGCAGGGTGACGCCGCTGCGGACCTGGTGCCCGCGCACGTCGATCAGCTCAAGTGAGCCGCCGCCGAGATCGCCGACGATGCCGTCGGGCTTGTGAATGCCGGAGATGACGCCGAGCGCCGAATAGCGCGCCTCTTCGGGGCCGGTGAGGATCTGGATCGGGGCGCCGCAGATCTTCTCGGCCTTGGCGATGAAATCAGCGCCGTTCGAAGCATCGCGGCAGGCGGCGGTCGCGATGGCATGAACTTGCCCCACCCGCTGCACCTTGCACAACGCGCGGAAGCGCTTCAGCGCCGTCAGCGCCTTGTCGACGGCATCGGCCGCGAGCAGGCCGGTGGTCTGGACCTCGCGACCGAGCCCGCACAGCGCCTTCTCGTTGAACACGGTGACGAGACTGCGTTCCATCGCCTGGTAGACGACGAGGCGGACCGAGTTCGAGCCGATGTCGATGACACCGACGCTCGCGGCCCTCGTGCCGGGCCGCTTCACCACGGCATGTCCCGGCGCAGAAGGCCCCGGTGCAGACAGCCCCTATGAAGGAGGGCGTTCATTCCGGCGCGTGAGCCGGCGCGGCGATGATTCCTTGAGCGACTTTCCACGGCCGGACAGACTCGGATTCGTCATGAAGTAATTGTGCAGGTTGAACGGCTCCTCGCCCTTCGCGGCCTTCATACGCGTTGACGACCCATCCGGCAACAATTGCCAGCTCTGCTCGGTGTCCTTGAGGTTCGCGACCATGATCTGTTCCAGAACCTGCTGATGCACGGTAGGGTTCTGAAGCGGGCACAGCACCTCGACGCGGCGGTCGAGATTGCGCGGCATCATGTCGGCCGAGGAGATGTAGACGGCGGCCTTGGCGCTCGGCAGGCCCTGACCCATACCAAAGCAGTAGATGCGGCCATGCTCGAGGAAGCGGCCGATCACCGATTTGACGCGAATGTTCTCCGACAGTCCGGGGAGGCCGGGACGCAGGCAGCAGATGCCGCGCACGATCAGCTCGATCGACACGCCGGCCTGCGAGGCCTCATACAGCGCGTCGATGATGTCGGGATCGACCAGCGAGTTCATCTTCATCCAGATCACGGCCGGCTTGCCCTGGCGGGCGAAGCTGGTCTCGCCGTGGATGTGTTCGATCATGCGCTTGCGAAGCGTGAGCGGCGACACCGCCATCTTCTCGATGTCGATCGGCTCGGCATAGCCGGTGATGTAGTTGAACACCCGCGTCACGTCGCGGCCGATCACCGGGTCGGAGGTGAAGTAGGACAGGTCGGTGTAGATGCGCGCCGTCACCGGGTGATAGTTGCCGGTGCCGGTGTGGACATAGGTCGTGAGGCTGCCGCCCTCGCGGCGTACGACCATCGACAGCTTGGCATGCGTCTTCAGCTCCAGGAAGCCGTAGACCACCTGCACGCCGGCGCGCTCCAGATCGCGGGCCCAGCGGATGTTGGCCTCCTCGTCGAAACGCGCCTTGAGCTCGACCAGCGCCGTCACCGACTTGCCGGCTTCGGCAGCTTCCACCAAAGTGCGCACGATCGGCGAGTTGTTGGAGGTGCGGTACAGCGTCTGCTTGATCGCGACGACGTCCGGGTCGCGCGCCGCCTGCTGCAGGAACTGCACGACGACGTCGAACGACTCGTAAGGGTGATGGACGATCAGGTCCTTCTGCCGGATGGCGGCGAAGATGTCGCCGCCATGGTCGCGGACACGCTCAGGATGGCGCGGCACATAGGGCACGAATTCGAGGTCGGGCCGGTCGACCCGCGTCAGTTGCGACAGCTCGTTCATCGCCAGCACGCCGTCGACCAGGAACACCTCGTCATCGGTGGTCGAGAGCGCATTCTGCACGAAGCGGCGTAGCTCCTCCGGCATGTTGGCCTCGATCTCGAGCCGGATCACCGAGCCGCGACGGCGCCGCTTCAGCGCGGTTTCGAACAGCCGCACCAGGTCTTCGGCCTCTTCCTCGATCTCGATCTCGCTGTCGCGGATGATCCGGAAGGCGCCCTGGCCCTTCACGGTGTAGCCCGGAAACAGCCGGCCGATGAACAGGCCGGTCGCCTGCTCGAGGGTGATCAGGCGGATCACGCCATCCTTGGAGCCGGGGAAGCGGATGAAGCGGTCGATCTTGCCGGGCATTCGGATGAGGGCGTTCATCGGACGCCCGTCGGCGGAGCGGATCAGCTGCAGCGCCACCGTGAAGCCGAGGCTCGGGATGAACGGGAACGGATGCGCCGGATCGATCGCCAGTGGCGTCAGCAGCGGGAAGATGTTGGCGAGGAAGTGGTCCTCGATCCAGGCGCGCTCGCTCTTGGTGACGTCCTGGCCGTCGACCAGCACGATGCCGAGCTCGCCGAGAAACTTGCGCAGGTCGCGCCAGATCGCCTGCTGGTCGATCGCGAGCTGTGAGACGGTCTCGTTGATCAGCTTCAACTGCTCGGTGGGTGTCAGCCCATCCGGGCTGCGCTCGGCGATGCCCTCGCGGACCTGGGCGCGGATGCCGGCGACGCGGACCATGAAGAATTCATCAAGGTTGTTGGCGGAAATCGACAGGAAGCGCACCCGCTCCAGGGCGGGATGGCGCGGATTGACCGATTCCTCCAGAACGCGGCGGTTGAAGTGAAGCCAGGACAGTTCCCGGTTGATGAATCGCTCGGGGCTCGAGGCAATCTCGAAGGACGGCGCCGCGACCGGTTCTTTCTCTGAAAGTTCAGTAACTTGCTCGGTATCCATCGGAATTCGATCCATATCCATCCAGTCGCGAATGGTCGACCGTAGCCCAATCTGGGTAACCAGGGGATGACGTTGCCGGCACCATTGAGGTTCCGTCGCCAACCGCCGTCAAGATGGCCGCCGGTCACAGCGGGCGGAGCAGCTCCGCCGCCAGCGCCCGGGTGACCGGCCGTCCGAGCCGCAGGGACTCGTTGTCCAGCAGCGCGATGGTCTGGCGTGCCGCCGCATAGGAGCGCTCGATGTGGCTTGCGAGATAGCTGACCACGGTCTCGTCGATCGCCAGTTGCCGGTCGGCGGCCAGCTTGACGATCAAGGCACGGAACAGCTGGTCGTCGGGCGGCAGCAGCGTGACGACCGGGACGGCGCGCAGCCGCGACCTCAGATCGGCCAGGGCGACGGGCAGGGCCGCCGGGGCCTCGCGCGCCGTGATCAGCACGAAAGCCTCGTCCTGGCGGGCCAGGTTCAGCAGGTGAAACAGCGCCCGCTCGTCGAGATCGGTTGCCGTCAGATCCTCCAGCACCAGCGCGCCGGTGGCGAGCGCCCCAGGGACCGCGCTCGCCTCGAGGGCATGCGCGGACAGGGATCGGGCTCCAGCCTGCTCGGCCCAGATCGCGGCGAGGTGGCTCTTGCCGGAGCCGTCGGGGCCGACCAGGAACATGGTCCGCGCCGGCCATTCCGGCCAGGCGTCGACCAGAGCGAGCCCGGCCGCGTTGCCTGGACCTTCGAAGAAATTGTCCCGCGTCAGGCTCTCCGCATGCGGCAGTGCGAAGGCCAGCTGACGAGGGGGGATATGGCCGGCCAAGGTCGAATTGCTCCGTATCGTGGGGTGCGTGAGGTCAGGACGGGCCCTCAGCGGAGGATCACCGGACCTCGATGGTGCTCATGTGGCGCACCCAGTCGACGAGATACAGCCCGACCGACACGAGGGTAAAGACCGTGACCAGCGCCATCAGCACCACATCGTAGGGCTTGGGCTCGAAGCCGAAGCTGAGCGAGGCCAGCACGAGCGCTGCGAATCCGACCTGGGCGACCGTGTTCAGCTTGGACACCATCAATGGCTTCATCGCGACCGGCCGGTCGAACAGCCAGGACACGATCACCGCCGAGACGATCATGATGTCGCGCGAGACCACCAGGATGACGATCCAGCGCGGGATCGCGCCCCAGATGCCAAGCGTGACGAAGATCGAGACCAGCAGCGCCTTGTCGGCGAGGGGATCGAGCAGGGCTCCCAGTTCGGACCGCAGGTTGAAGCGCTTTGCCAGGAAGCCGTCCACGGCGTCGCTCACCCCCGCGACCACGAAGACCAGAAACGCGATCTCCATCTCGCCGGCCGCAATGGCCCAGACGACGATCGGAACCAGCAGGATTCGACCGAGCGTGATCAGATTGGGGATACTGTGGGGAATGGTCACGCAGCGGGTCCCGACGACAACGATCAAAAGACAACCCGATTCCGAAACAGGGCGAACCGGTACGGTTCCTAGATAGTATGGGGACGAGCCCCTTGCGAGCCATTGCGCGCGGCCGGATTCCGACGTAACCAGCGGCCAGATTAGGGGTTTTTACCATGACCGAGCGCAAGAACGGGCTCACTTATGCAGATTCGGGCGTCGATATCGATGCCGGAAACCGTCTGGTCGATCTGATCAAGCCCATGGTGCGCGCAACCGCCCGCGCCGGCGCGGATGCCGAGATCGGTGGCTTTGGCGGCCTGTTCGACCTCAAGGCCGCCGGATTCAAGGATCCGGTGCTGGTCGCCGCGACCGATGGCGTCGGCACCAAGGTGAAGATCGCGATCGAGACCGGGCTGCATGGCGGCATCGGCATCGACCTGGTCGCCATGTCGGTCAACGATCTCGTCGTGCAGGGCGCCGAGCCGCTGTTCTTCCTCGACTACTTTGCCTGCGGCAAGCTCGACCCGGAGGCGACGGCCTCGATCGTCGCCGGCGTCGCCGAAGGCTGCCGGGAATCCGGCTGCGCGCTGATCGGCGGTGAGACCGCGGAAATGCCGGGCCTCTACAAGGACGGCGACTACGATCTTGCCGGTTTCGCGGTCGGCGCCGCCGAGCGCGGCACGCTGCTGCCGTCGCCGGACATCGCGGCCGGCGACGTGGTCCTCGGCCTCGCTTCATCCGGCGTGCATTCCAACGGCTACTCCCTGGTGCGCAAGATCGTCGCCCAGTCCGGCCTCGGCTTCGATGCGCCGGCACCGTTCGCGCCGGTCCTGACTCTCGGCGCGGCGCTGCTGACGCCGACCCGGCTCTATGTGAAGTCGTGCCTTCGCGCCATCCGCGAGACCGGTGCGGTCAAGGGGCTCGCGCACATCACGGGCGGCGGCTTCACCGACAACATTCCGCGCGTGCTGCCGAAGCATCTCGGCGTCTCGATTGATCTGACGGGCCTGCCGGTGCTGCCGGTCTTCAAATGGCTGGCGGAGCAGGGCGGCATTGCCGAGCGCGAGCTCTTGCGCACCTTCAATTGCGGGATCGGCATGATCGCGATCGTCAAGGCCGAGGCCGTCAATACCGTCATCGAGGTATTCGCCGCCAATGGTGAGCACGTTGCCCGGCTCGGCGAGGTCGTTGCCGCCGCGGGCGATGAGCGCGTGATTTACACCGGCGCCCTCGATCTGGCCCTGTGAGACGAGTGAGCCGATGAAGCGCCGCGTCGCCATCCTGATCTCGGGCCGTGGGTCGAACATGGCCGCGCTGATCCACGCGGCGGCGCAGCCGGATTTTCCGGCCGAGGTCGCCATTGTGATCTCCAACCGAGCCGATGCGGCCGGACTGCAGAAAGCGCAGGAGAGCGGCGTCGCGATCGAAATCATCGAGAGCAAGCCGTTCGGCAAGGACCGCGCAGGGTTCGAAGCCAGACTGCAGCAGGCGCTCGATGCACGCGGCATCGAGATCATCTGCCTGGCCGGTTTCATGCGCCTGTTCACGGCGGAGTTCGTGCAGCGCTGGTACGGAAGGATGCTCAACATTCATCCGTCGCTGCTGCCATCATTCCCCGGCCTCGATCCGCACGGCCAGGCGCTGCGTGCCGGCGTCAAGCTGTCAGGCGCCACCGTGCATTTCGTCATTCCGGAGACGGATGCAGGTCCGATCGTGATGCAGGGCGCGGTCGTGGTCAGGGACGACGATACGCCGGACACGCTGTCGACGCGCATTCTTGGCGTCGAGCATCGCATCTATCCCGAGGCGCTGAAGCTGCTGGCCAAGGGCCTGGTGCGGCTCGAAGGCGATCTCTGCCGGACGTCGTCCGTGGTGCAGGCCGATCACGCGCTGATCTGGCCCGTCGTCCGTTAGCTGTCGCCGGACGAAAAAAATCCCCGGCGGGGCCGGGGCACATCAAGGCTGACGAAGTCTGATCATCCGCGGCAAGCGAGCGTGACGCGGAACTCGTGAGTTGGCTTTCGAACGCGCGCTGTGGCGCCCTCCGCCGGGACGATGCTCACGAGAGCTTCAGGTTCTCTGCCGACGTCTTGCCGCGGCTCTCCACCAGATCATATTCGATCGTCTGGTTCTCGTTGAGCGTGGTCAGTCCAGCACGCTCCACGGCCGAGATATGGACGAACACGTCCTTGTCTCCGCCAGCCGGTTTGATGAAGCCATATCCCTTGGTCGGGTTGAACCACTTCACGCTGCCCTTGTAGGTCGGCATCGCTGTCTCCTCGTCTAGACGAAAAAAAGACGCGGCCACGCTCACGCGTGCCACGCCACAAACGGGCTTCCGGGGATCTGCTCAATTTCCGAAGTCGCGAAACGCACAGTCGAACGGCCAATCCGATTGTGCTGGAGATTGCAACACGATTTTCCGCCGATATCAAGTTCGGCGGATCGATGAGAACGCGTCGCGACGTCACGTCACCGGCTGCTGCTGCACTGCGTGGCTTGTGGCGCTAGAACCACAAATCCTTGCGGTGCAGCCGCGGCATGGTCAATCTCATTGACCGCGATCGGGAACTGCGGACAAATCGACGCGGCAATATGAAGCGAATTCGAGCGGGCGGCGAACGGGGCATCGATGCGCGGGGCATCTCAGGCCAAGCGGGGCAGGCGACGGTGCACCCGTGTACCCGGGGCGGCGCTGCTGGCCATCGTCGCCTTCGGTATGGCCGTCGCGTCTTCGCCGTGCGCCGCGCAGGCCGGCCTGCCGAGCATAGCCGCTAGCCCGACACCAACGCCGAGCCCATTGCCCAGTCCTGCACCCGGCGCGATCAGTTCCGAACGCTCGTCCGGCCAAACCGTGCTCGATCTCGGCTCGAGCTTCCTCGAACGGCTCGGCACCCAGGCCACGCAGGGCGTCACCCGGCTGCAGCGGAGCAATCCGGGGGGCGAGGGTGCGCCGGAGGCTTCGGAACAGGCTCGGTTCCGGACTTGGGGCGAGATGTATGGCGTGACGGTCCGCAGCAATGCGCAAGGCGACTTCGTTGGCGACAAGAGGACGACTTGGGGCGGTGTCGCCGGTATCGGCATGCGCCTCGTGCCGGGCGTGAACGTCGGACTATCCGTTGACCAGAGCCGGACCAGGGTCGATGTGCCGCTGGCGCTGCAATCGGCGACGCTCGATCTCACACAGTTCGGGTTCAACGCCTCGGTCGACCGGGGACCCTGGACCTGGGCGATCGCGATCGTCCATGGCTTCGGCGGGATCAATGCGCGGCGCGACACCAGCCTCGGTGCGGCGACGTCGGTCTACGGCGCCCACATCACGGGCGTGCTGAGCGAGCTCGACTACTACTGGAGCATCGGTGAGAGCCGGATCGTTCCGAAGCTCGCCTTCGAATACACCCGCGCCACGACCGCGGCATTCCAGGAATCGGGCGGGCTCGATCCGCTGTCGGTCAGCGGCACCTCGCTGGAGCGCGCCCGCGTTCTCGTCGGCGCCGAATTCGGCCGCTACTTCATCGTCGACGGCAGGGTCCTCGACGTCTCGGCCTATGGCAAGCTCGTCGACAATTTCAGCCAGAATCTCGGCGCGGTGACCGTGAGCCTCGGTCCGCAGAGCATCACGCTGCAGGGCCTTGGCGAGGGCCGTTACGGCGCCGACGCCGGCGCGGCACTGTCGCTATCCTTGAACCGAACGTCACGCCTCTATCTGAACTACGATGCGAAGCTGCGTTCGGCGCTGCAGTCGCATCAGGGGACGCTCGGCGTCGAGTTGAAGTGGTAGGTCGTCAGACCGGTTTCGGCGCGACGTAGCCGCCGAAGCCGACGACATCCCGCGCGGACGCCATCAGAGGCACGAGCTCCAGCGGATGGATGAACTCGTCCCGGAAGCAGGCATGGACCTTCGGATCGAAGATGCGCTTCAGCCAGTCGATGACGACCTTGTGCCGGTCGGAGTTGCGAAACTCCTTGTGATAGGTCAGCCACAGATCCATGTGGTAGTTGATGCCGAGATCGACCGGAACGAGCGGCGCCCCGAGCGCGACCGCCGATGTCGGCAGGAAGCCGATGCCGGCGCCGCGCTCGACCGCGTAGAGCACGGCAACGCTGGAATTGGTGGAGATGCCGACGATGCCCTCGAGCGACTCCAAGCCGAGGATGCGCGCATAGCCCGTCTCGTCGAGCTGCACGCCGTGCTGCTTGATGATGCGGTGGTTCTTGAGATCCGCCAGCGATGTCGGCAATCCATGCGCGTCGCGATAAGCTTCCGACACGAAGCCGTAGATGTGCAGACGGCCGAGCTTCACAACGATCACGTCGGGGTTGGTCGGTCGTTCGAACTGAATCGAGATGTCAGCCTCCAGCCGCGACACGTCGGCCTGCTGCATCGCGCAGCTCAGATCGACCGTGATCCTGCGATAGGTCTTCTGGAAATCGATCAGTCGCGGCAGGATCCAGAAATTGCCGGGGCCTTCGGTCACGGCGACGCGCACCGACCCTTGAGTGTCGGTCGACAGCGAGGCGCGCCGGAAGATGTTGAAGCTCAGCCGCTCCATCTGCTCGACGTCGAACAGCAACGATCGTCCCTCGTCGCTGAGCGACAGGCCGGATTGATCACGGATGAAGAGCTTGAATCCGAGCTCGTCCTCGAGCCGGTCGATCTTGCGCATCAGGGTTGTGCCGGTCAGTCCGAGAACATCCGCCGCGTTTCGGAAGCTGCGGTGACGTGTACAAAGCAGAAATGCTCTCAAATCCTCCCATGAAGGGTTAAGCGTTTCGTCAGACTTCCTGTGCTGCGTGGATGCAGCACCCCGATGCAAATGTTGCCGCATACACTCCAGCCCCGACAAGTATGATGACGTTATCAAAGCCAAGCTGGAAACATAGATGCAGAACCTGCACCGCGGAAGCACAGAATTCACGCTGCGACATCAGCTCGACGCGCTGCCGCGGACGGATCGGGTCACGGCTCAGGCGGTCACGCTCGATCGGCTCGGCGAGCTCGCGGCGCTCGCGCGCCGGGAAATACCGGGCGTTCGTGCCTCGGAACACGAACTTGCGGAGTTCTTGCGGCACGATCCGGACTCGATCTTCGCGCTCTACCGCGGCAGGAACTTGCTCGGCGGCATAGCCTTCCTCTATCTCAACTGCTCAGGCCTCGATGCGTTGCTCCTGGATGAGTTCAATTTGAATGATCCGCCGCGCAGATTTCTGGCGCGGCCGGACGAAGACGTAGCTGCCATCTATGTCTGGGCGCTCGTGGCGCAAGGGCGAGGAGCAATCGGCCTCGGCAACGTCGCGCAGGCGCTGCGAGGCGCGAGATTTCGCGCCGCCGACTACTACGCACAACCGTCGAGTCCGGAAGGGCGCGCGTTTCTCGGCGCACTCGGCTTCACGCCGGTTCCAAGCTTTCAGCCCGATCTCTGGTGGTATCAGCGGCCGTGGAACCGGCTGCCCGAGATGATCGCGCCTTCGATCCAGTCGATCACGAGTTTCGGACAAGGGAGCATCGCGGATGCAAAGCATTAGTTCGGCCAGGGCGGCAAAGACAAATCCGCGCGCGATCACGGTGCGCATCGCGCGTGATCCGAATGACCTCATGCTCGTCACGGCGATCCGCTCGGCGGTCTACCTGACCGAGCAGGATTGTCCGATGGAAGAGGAGTTCGACGGCAACGATCTGGTTGCAGCCCACTTCCTCGGTTTCGTCGGCAACGAGCCGGCTGGATGCGTGCGCGTGCGCTTCTTCGGCGACTTCGCCAAGGTCGAGCGGCTCGCGGTGCGCCATCAGTACAGGCGCTCGCGACTGTCGTTCAAGCTGGTTCGCGAGGCGCTCGACTATTGCAGGCGCAAGGGCTTCAAGAAGGCCTATGGCCACGCGCAGGATCGTCTCGTCGATTTCTGGGCGCATTTCGGCGCCAAGCCGCTCGGCCATAATCGCAAGCTCACCTTCTCGGATTTCTCATACACTGAGATGGTGCTGGACCTTGAGCCGTGCGACGACGCGATCACGCTCGACAGCGATCCCTACATGATCATTCGTCCGGAAGGGGACTGGGACCGGCCGGGCGTGCTCGATCTCTCGGCCGGCCGGCCGGCGTCCTCGCCCTTGCGCGACTTCGCCGCAGCGAGACAGTGATGTCGAGCCGAGATCTGTTCGGTGCCACCGAGGTGGATCCGCCGGTTCTCGTCTGCGCCGATCTGCAATGCGAATATCTCGCCGAGGGACGCAGGCATCTGATCGCCGATGGCGATGTCGTCACGGCGCGGTGCCGGCAGTTGATCGCGCTCTGGCGCGACAACCTGTGGCCGGTCGTCCATCTCAAGCGGATCGCACAGGCGGCCTGGTTCAATCCGGCCTCCAACCTGACGAACTGGCTTCCGGACTTCAAGCCGACCCCAGGGGAGCTTGCGTTCGAGCATCCACTGCCGTCGGCCTATAGCTCGGCTCGGTTCGCCGAGTACATGGCGAACATGCGCAGCATGCGCTGCGTGCTGCTCGGCTTCTCGCTGGACGAGACGATCCTCTCGACGGTGGTGGACGGTTTTCACCGCAGCCACCGCTATCAGGTGATCGGAGACGCCGTCGCATGCCGGCAGGCTTGTGCCGGCGACGCTGCGTTGTACAAGCTGGTTGTAACCAAGGTGATTGGCAATTTTGCCGGCGTCCTCGACAGTGCCGAGCTTATCGGCGCCGGCGGCCGGCTCGCGGTGTGACCGCGGCGGATATTGGCGGTATCATCCTGAGGCGAGTCGTTCGGCCAGATCGATAATCATACGGCGATCGGCCGGATCGCTGATCTTGTTGAACGCGACGACGAGGCGAAGGGCCTCGACGACGTGCAGGTCGACCGGATTCTCGCTGAGCAGCCGCAGCAGCTTCTGTTCCGGCGGTTCGCAATCGTCTTTGCTCACGCGGCAGCTCCAGGACCGAGACCACGACATGACCCGAGAGGAAGAGCTCAAAGAGCTGGCGAGCAGCCTCCAGGCGGCCATCGCGAAAGCGCGCCAGCTCAATCTGCCGACCAGCGCCTACATTCTTTCGATGGCTCTGGTTGAGGTGTCTCAGACAATCGAGGCGGAGTTGAGGGGGCAGACCAGCGCCGAATGATGGGCAGCATTATGGGCGGCCGTGCCGCCTGCTGCAATCAACTGGGCAAACTCCGGAAGACGTAGCCGCTGCGATGCCCGTCAGGCCCGGTCGACCCGGACGACGCGGCCCTTCTCGATCGCGAGCGCGAGCTTGCCATGCTTCAGCGCCAGCGCGGCCTCGCCGAACAGCTCGCGGCGCCAGCCCTGCAGCGCAGCAACGTCGGCATTGTCGTCGGCGGCGATCTGCTCGAGATCGTCGACGGTGGCGATGACCTTGCTCGCCACGGCATGGCGCTCCGAGGTCATGCGCAGAAGGACCTTGAGCAACTCGACGATCGCAGCGCCATTGGAGTTGTTGCGCGGCTTTTCCAGCTTGGGCAGGGCGGCGAGATCGCGCGCCAGCCCGCGCTGCACGGCGGCGACGATGTCGGAGCCCCATCTTGAGCGCTCGAAGCCCTTGGGCAGCGAGCGCAGATTGCCGAGCTTCTCGATCGTTGTCGGGGCATGGGTGGCGATGTCGCCGACCGCGTCGTCCTTCATCACGCGGCTGCGCGGCACGTCGCGGCTCTGCGCCTCCTGCTCGCGCCAGGCCGCGACCTCGATCAGCACCGCGAGTTCCTTCGGCTTGCGGACCCGCGTCTTCAGCCGCTCCCAGGCGCGCTCGGGATGGAAGTCGTAAGTCTTCGGCGAGGTCAGGATCTCCATCTCCTCGCTGACCCAGTCGCTTCGCCCGCGCTTCTTCAGGTCGGCATCGAGCGCGGCAAACACGTCGCGCAGATGGGTGACATCGGCCTCGGCGTAATGCGCCTGCTCCTTGGTCAGCGGCCGCCGCGACCAGTCGGTGAAGCGGTGGGTCTTGTCGGGGCGGTGGCCGGTGATGCGCTCGACCAGCTGGTCGTAGGCGATGCTGTCACCGTATCCCAGCACCATCGCGGCGACCTGGGTGTCGAAGATCGGGTGCGGCACGATGCCGGCGCGGTGCCAGATGATCTCGATGTCCTGGCGGGCGGCGTGGAAGACCTTCAGGACCTTCTCGTTCGCCATCAGCTCGAAGAAGGCTTTGAGATCGATGCCCTCGGCAAGGGCGTCGATCACCACGGCCTCGTCCGGGCTCGCCATCTGCACGACGCAGAGCAGGGGGTAGTAGGTGGTCTCCCGCAGGAACTCGGTATCGACGGTGACGACCGGGTGCTGGGCGAGGCGGGCGCAGGCGGCCGCGAGGTCCGCGGTGGTGGTGATCAAGTCCATGAACGATCCATGACGAGGCACTTACGCCGTCGTCCGAAAACGCTGACAAGTCAAGGGTGTCGGCAAAGGGGAAGGAACGAAATTCGTCTTCGCTTGTCGGCCCAAACCGCCCGGAACGCAAGCGCTCCGGTGTCAGCTGATCGCTCTATGGTTGACGATGGGCGGTCCGGGGTGGCCTCAGTGATGCCGGACGCGGCCCGACGGCCGCCGCGCCGAGGGCACGGCGAGCACGATCAGGCACAAGGCGATCATCGCCAGACCCATGAATTCGAACACCAGCGCGTCCACGTGCGCGACCTCCCGACTTGTTGCTTCAACTTGTCGGGGCTGCGTTGATCGTTTCTTAAGGACCCGGGCGTGACGCCGGCCATGGTGGACGCGAGGTTAAGGCAGGGAGCTTGCCGTTTACGTGCCGCAGAACGTCTGCAGCACGCGTTCCTGGGGCTGTGGCGGCTCGGCATAGGCGGCCTGGTCCGGCTGGTCGTCGTACGGCCGGGCCAGCACCGCATGCAGCTCCTCGAACGGCGCGTAGTCGTCGTTCTCGACCGCCGCGGTGATGACCGCCTCGATGCGATGGTTGCGCGGGATGAAGGCCGGATTGACCTTGCGCATGGCCTCGCCCCGCTCCGCCGCCGTCTGCGGTTCCTCCGCGAGGCGCCGGCGCCAGCGCTGAGCCCATTCGTCGAAGTCCGTGGGATCCTCGAACAGGGCGCGGACCTCGCTGAGATCGCCGCTGCCGGCGGCGTCGCTGAGACGGCGGAACGTCAGCGTGAAATCGGCTCGGGCCGCCGCCATCGCATCGAACAATGCCTGCGCCAGCGGCTGGTCGCCCTCGCGTTGCGTGAACAGGCCGAGCTTGCGGCGCAGCCCCGCCTGGTGCGCGTCGGTGAACTGGGCGGCAAAGCCGTCGAGCGCCGCCTCGGCCTCCTTGATCGCCTGGTCCTTGTCGTCGCCGAACAGCGGCAGCAGGCATTCGGCGAGCCGGGTCAGGTTCCACATCGCGATGCGCGGCTGATTGGCGAAGGCGTAGCGGCCGAACTCGTCGATCGAGGAGAACACCTGCTTCGGGTCATAGCCGTCCATGAAGGCGCAGGGGCCGTAATCGATGGTCTCGCCGGACACCGAAGTGTTGTCGGTGTTCATGACACCGTGGATGAAGCCGATTAGCAGCCAGTCCGCGATCAGCCGCGCCTGCCGCGTGATCACAGCGTCGAGCAGAGCGTGGTAGGGCGGCTCGGTTCCGGCGAGGTCCGGATAATGCCGGCTGATGACGTGGTCGGCGAGCCGGCGCACGGCGTCGGTGTCCTGGCGCGCGGCGAAATACTGGAACGTGCCGACCCGGATGTGGCTGGTCGCGACCCGCGTCAGCACCGCGCCGGGCAGGGCGGTCCCGCGATAGACCTGCTCGCCGGTGACGACCGCCGCCAGCGACCGGGTGGTCGGGATGCCCAACGCGGCCATCGCCTCGCTGACGATGTATTCGCGCAGCACCGGCCCCAGCGCGGCACGGCCATCGCCGCGGCGCGAGAACGGGGTCGGCCCGGAGCCCTTGAGCTGGATGTCGCGGCGCACGCCGTTGCGGTCGACCACCTCGCCGAGCAGGACCGCCCGGCCGTCGCCGAGTTGCGGCACGAAATGCCCGAACTGGTGGCCGGCATAGGCCATCGCGATCGGCTCGGCGCCCTCCGGCACGGTCTTGCCGGCCAGGATCTCGGCGCCCTCCGGCGTCTCCAGCTCGGCCGGGTTCAGCCCCAACTCCGCGGCGAGAGGCCGGTTCAGCTTGATGAGACGAGGCGCTGCGACGGGGGTCGGCGCCACCCGGGCAAAGAAATTGTCCGGCAGCGTGGCGTAGGAGTTCTGGAAGGGGAAATGCACGGTCATACCGTCCAAGATAGGCGCGAGGAGGCCGCTTTTCGAGCCCAAACGGCCGCCAGATGAGCGTTTCAGCACCAGCTCAATTCGGCGGCAGCGCGCCTGGTTGCATCGGTGGCTCGAGCGAGGCGGCCTTTTCCCCGCTGCAAGGCGGAAAAGGAGCCGTTCCTGCGGTTGCCGCGCCGGGGCGGCTCGGCTAAACCCTGCGCGCATTCGGAGCGCGCCTTTAAGGGCTGCGCCGATTCCTTCTCCTCACGACGACCATTCAGGACGACCATGCATCGCTACCGGACCCACACCTGCGGCGCGCTCCGCGAGAGCAACATCGGAGAGACGGTCCGGCTGTCCGGCTGGTGCCATCGCATCCGCGACCATGGCGGCGTCCTGTTCGTCGACCTGCGCGACCATTACGGCATCACCCAATGCGTGGTCGATCCGGACTCGCCGGCGTTCAGCCTGGCCGAGAAGCTGCGCTCGGAATGGGTCGTGCGCATGGAGGGCAAGGTGCGCCGCCGCCCGGCCGGCGCCGACAACAAGAGCACCGACAATGACGATCTGCCGACCGGCAAGATCGAGCTCTACGTGTCCGACATCGAGGTGCTCGGCCCCGCGGACGAGCTGCCGCTGCCGGTGTTCGGCGAGCAGGAGTACCCCGAGGACATCCGGCTGAAATACCGCTTCCTCGACCTGCGCCGCGAGAAGCTGCACCAGAACATCATGACGCGCGGCGCGATCATCGATTCGATGCGCCGGCGCATGAAGGAGCAGGGCTTCTTCGAATTCCAGACGCCGATCCTGACCGCGTCGTCGCCGGAGGGCGCGCGCGACTTCCTGGTGCCGTCGCGCATCCATCCCGGCAAGTTCTACGCGCTGCCGCAGGCGCCGCAGCAGTACAAGCAGCTGCTGATGATGTCGGGCTTCGACCGCTACTTCCAGATCGCGCCGTGCTTTCGCGATGAGGATCCGCGCGCCGACCGCCTGCCGGGCGAGTTCTACCAGCTCGACGTCGAGATGAGCTTCGTCGAGCAGGAGGATGTGTTCGCGGCGATGGAGCCGGTCATCACCGGGGTGTTCGAAGACTTCGCCAAGGGCAAGCCGGTGACCAAGGGTTGGCCGCGCATCCCGTTCGCCGAGGCGATCCGCAAATACGGCTCCGACAAGCCTGATCTGCGCAACCCGATCGAGATGGCCGACGTTTCCGAGCACTTCCGCGGCTCCGGCTTCAAGGTGTTCGCGCGCATGCTCGAGGACCCCAAGAACCAGGTCTGGGCGATCCCGGCACCCGGTGGCGGCAGCCGCGCCTTCTGCGACCGCATGAACTCGTGGGCGCAGGGCGAAGGCCAGCCGGGCCTGGGCTACGTAATGTGCCGCGGCGACATTGAAGGCGTTCTGGATGCAAACAACGACGAGGAGCGGCGAGTTCGCGATCGCGTAGAAGAGTTGCGCAAGAAGAATGAAATCATCGAGGCCATTAAAGTATTGGAGGAATGGCAAGCCAAAAACCCAGGCAAGTCTACAGGGGCTCAGAAGATTGTTGTGGGAGCTGGACCAGTAGCGAATAATCTCGGTCCAGATCGTACTGCGGCTATTCGTGAACAGCTCGGACTTAAGGAGGGCGACGCTGCCTTCTTTGTTGCCGGCGATCCCGACAAGTTCTGGAAGTTCGCAGGCCTCGCCCGCAACAAGGTCTCGGACGAGCTGAACCTCGCCGACAAGGATCAGTTCAAGCTGGCCTGGATCGTCGATTTCCCGATGTACGAGTACAACGAGGACGACAAGAAGGTCGACTTCTCGCACAACCCGTTCTCGATGCCGCAGGGCGGCCTCGAGGCGCTGCAGACGCAGGACCCGCTGACCATCAAGGCGTTCCAGTACGACATCACCTGCAACGGCTACGAGATCGCCTCCGGCGGCATCCGCAACCACAAGCCGGCGGCGATGGTGAAGGCGTTCGAGATCGCAGGTTACGGCGAGCAGGAGGTGGTCGACCGCTTCGGCGGCATGTACCGCGCCTTCCAGTATGGCGCCCCGCCGCATGGCGGCATGGCCGCCGGCGTCGACCGCATCGTGATGCTGCTCTGCGGCACCACCAACCTGCGCGAGATCTCGCTGTTCCCGATGAACCAGCAGGCCATGGACCTGCTGATGGGCGCGCCGTCGGAAGCCAGCACGAAGCAGCTGCGCGAGCTGCACATCAAAACCAACCTGCCGAACAAGTAGTTCGGCGGACTGAGGTTGATGCTCGAATCTTCGTCATTGCGAGCGCAGCGAAGCAATCCGGGGTGCCACGAGGACTCTGGATTGCTTCGTCGCCTGCGGCTCCTTGCAATGACGATCGTGTGGGGATCGCAGAGCGGTCGTCACGGGTCGCGCATCGTTCACGCGACCGAACGGCCCGGCAGCATCCGTGTCAGGACGCCGTCGCGGCGGACGACGTGATGAAACAGCGCGGCCGCGACGTGCAGGGCCACCACGATCCACGCGATCCCTTTGCCGACGACATGGTGGATTGCGTCGACCGGCGGCTCGAACGCCTCCCAGCTGATCCCCCAGCGCGTCTCGATCCAGCCGAATAGCGCCGTCTCACGGAAGTTCGGCAGCGCGAACGCTCCGAAGTCGGTGGCGGCATCGGTGCCGATATAGCCGGTCAGCGGCATCAGGATCAGCAGCACGTACAATCCCCAATGCGCGGCGTGCGCGAGCCACGCCTCGGCATGTGATGCATGCGGCTGATCGGGCTGAACGTTGACGAGCCGCCACAGCAGGCGAGGCAGGACGGACAGGCCGACGATCATGCCCAGCACCCAATGGACGTTGAGCACGGGCAAGGCGTCCGGGGAAGTATCGTCCATGAACCAGATGACATAGTACACGACGGCATAGGCCGCGATGAAGGCCGCGGCGCCGGTCCAGTGGAAGAGCTTGGCGATCGCACCGAACTCCATCGTCGTATTCTTCCATGGCATCACGAACCTCTTCCCACCGCTATGAGCTGCGATCTGCTGCTATCGCCAAAATCGGCAGCGAGCCAGCGGTGGGCCGGCGGGTCAGGACGCTTCTCCCGTCAATTCAGTCTCACCTCGTCGTTATCGGATGCTGAGCTGCGGCATGTCGTCGCCGGTGACTCGAGACTGCGGCGCAAGATGACCCAGCCTTGAAGGCGTCGCCCGGCATTTGATGGTCTCGCGTTAATGCTGGTTAAGACTGCGAACAACTTCGTCCGGGCATCCCGATGGCGTCCAGGCGGCTCCGGAGACCCCTCGCGCATCGCGCTGAGCTCTTCGACCGGCCGGTGAAGCCGGTCGCCATGCCCTGCGGCAAACTGTTGATTCTGAGAACTAATCGTTCGTGCCGCCTGTTAGTTCGGCTGGTTGCGCGACACGGCGCGAAACACGATCGAGCGGTGCGCCCCGCTATGAGTTCCAGGCGACCGCGATCGGCCGAATGGATATTGCGGTGTCATGCAACCTGTCTTTAATAGGAAGCCTGTCTGACTCATGATGTGAACTTAGCCAACCAATCACAAGAAGACGGATAGTTCAAAATGACCGTTCGCTGGTGTGCGCTCCTTCTCGGAACCTGCTTCTTCGTCCCTGCCGCCTCCGCTGCTCCCATTTCCCCCGATGTCGTTCGTGATCTCGCCGCCCGCGTCGGTCCGGTCGTCGGCCAGGCCGCGACGTGCCGCGAGATCGCCCAGGGGCGCGTCCAGACCATCATCGATCAGTTCAGCGAAGTGATCCGCCAGGGCTCTTCGAACGGCGGCGAGCGCGATGGGCTCATTCGCACCTTCAACAGCTACATCGCCGAGGGCCGCGGCCGGGTCGCGTCCTCGCAGGTGAGCTGTCAGACCGCAGAACGCCAATTGGCGGAGTTGGAGCGGTCGCTCAGCCAGCAGCAGTCGGCGGCTCCGTCGCTGTCCTTCGCGCTGGCGCCCTCGACCGCAGCCGCGTCGACGCAGCCCACGGCCAACCTGCCGCCTCCGCTTCCGCACGGCGTCAGCGACACCGAGATCCGGTTCGGCACCGTCATCCCGTTCTCCGGAGTCCGCAAGGAGTCCGCGCGCCAGATGAAGCTCGGCATCGAGACCGCCTTCAATCGCGCCAACGACGCCGGCGGGATCAACGGCCGCAAGCTGCGGCTGATCGCGGCCGACGACGGTTATGATCCGACGCGGACGCTGGGTGCGATGACGCAGCTCTACGAGAAGGACCAGGTGTTCGGCTATATCGGCAACATGGGGACCGCCAACAACGCGGTGGCGATCCCCTACGCGCTGGAGCGCCGCGCGCTGTTCTTCGCGCCCTACAGCGGCTCCGCCGTCGTCCGCCGCGATCCGCCCGACCGCTACGTCTTCAACTATCGTGCGAGCTATGCCGAAGAGACCGCGGCGATCGTGCGCTACCTGATGAAAGTCAAGCGCATCCCGGCGAAGCAGATCGCCGTATTCGCGCAGAACGACGCCTATGGCGACGACGGCGCCAACGGCGTCGCCAAGGCATTCCGCGCGCTCGGCATCACCGATCCGATCATCCGCTATGGCTTCCCGCGCGGCTCGCTGGACGTCGACGAGGCCGTCGGCAAGCTGAAGGCGCAGACCAAGCCACCGATCAAGGCCGTGATCATGATCGCGACCGACCGCGCCGCGGCGAAATTCATCGAGAAGACCCACGAGGCGGTTCCGGGGCTGATCTACGCCAACATCTCGGCGGTCGGATCGTCGTCGCTCGCCGCCGAGCTGAAGCTGCTCGGCTCGAAATACACCAACGGCGTCATCGTCACGCAGGGCGTTCCATCGGTCGCCGGCTATTCGAGCCTGGTGCTCGACTACAAGACCGCGCTGGACAAGTACTTCCCCGGCGAGGCGCCGGATTACACCTCGCTCGAGGGCTTCATCTCGGCGAGCATCCTGATCCAGGCGCTGAAGCAGACAACGCCGCTCGAGACCGAGCGGCTGGTCGACACGCTGGAGTCGATGCAGAGCATCGACCTCGGGCTCGGCAGCAAGCTCTCCTTCGGACGCGCCGAGCACCAGGCCTCGCACAAGATCTGGGGCACCGCGCTCGACGAGACCGGCACCTACCAGGCGATCGAGCTGGAATGACGGGCGGGGGGCGGCACGACGCAGCCGAGCTTGTCGTCCCCCGTCAGCGCCGCAGTGCAAACGACGTCCCCCCGGCCGGCTTGCGGCCGGCCGGGCGACACGGATCCGACCTCGAGACCATGGTGAGCCGGAACTGTTCGACGGATACTTCATTGACTTGCAGGCGCAACAACCGTGAGCGACCGCAATGTCCATGCGAACACAGATTTCGGCGATGGTCTTCATGATGGTTCAGGCCGTGCTGTTCGGTGCGGGAGTTCTGACGATTCTTCTCACGCCGCTCAGCAATCACGCGATGCTCGCAATGCCGGTCATGATTGCCCTGAGCGTGGCGCTGTCAGCCATCGTCTCGTGGCAGATCGCACCGCGGCTGCGCGCGCGATATTGGCGCCGGCGTGGAATCAACCACGACCTGATCTCGGGCTGACGCCGGAGAGAAGCCGGCAACCGCCCTGGCTCAGCACTTCAGCTCGCTTCTGCGTCCGGCTGTCATCTGCTTTGCGGCGCAGCATCGAAACAGGCAATGTCGTTTGAACCAACGCTGACCCGCACGGTTAGACAGCATTCTCTTGGAGGATGAACCATGCGCGTTCCAGCAGCAGCGACCGTCGTGTTAATATCCTCTTGTCTCCTCTCGGCAGGCGCGTCAGCTCAGCAGGCCGACAGCACGCCGGGAACCAGCCAGACCCAGGCCGTTCCCGTGCAGCCGGAACGCACGCCCCAGCAGTCGGACCAGGCCCGTGAACGCGAGCGCCAGAGAGCCGAAGACACGCGGGTGAACCGCGACTGGACGGCACAACAGCGCGACGACGACCGCATGGGCATGGATCGCATGGACATGGATCGGATGCGCCAGCACCGCATGGGCCGGATGATGGATCAGGACATGGATCATCGCACCACGGGCCGAAACGCGCGAATGCAGCGCGATGATGACGACATGGATCGTCGCGCGCGCAGCTCCGAGGGGGATCGGCCCTACCGGCGCGTCAAGATCTGCTACGAATACGAGAACGGCGACGAGCTCTGCCGCTATCGCGACTAGCTCCGGCAGGGGCGATCGCAAAGACGCATCGTGCTCGTGCGCGCCGGCATAGCAACGCCGACACGCGGCGGTCATGTGCGCATGGAACGTGAATAAGCGCCAGCTGGTCCGGGCGGTCAGCTTGTGCGCCGCGCCAACAACAGCGCGCCGCCAAGGCTGCACATGACGGCGCCCGACGCCTGCCGCATCCGCGTCACGAGGCTCGGCCGGTGGGCGAGACGATGCCGCGCCTTGGCGGCCCAGAACGTCACGATCAGGTCGACGCTGGTGTTGAGCGTCACCGAGATCAGCCCGAGCACGACGAACTGCGCGGCGACAACCCCTGCAGGGTCGACGAATTGCGGGACGAAGGCGAGGAAGAACGCCGCCGTCTTCGGGTTCAGCGCCTCGACGATGATGCCCTCGCGAAACGCGCGCCGGCTGCCGGTCGTCGTTACTTCGGTCGGTTCTGCGCCCCAGGCCTCACGCCAGGTCTTGATGCCGAGCCAGATGAGATAGAAAGCACCGGCGATCTTCAGTGCGGTGAACGCTTCCGCGCTCGCCATCATCAGCGCCGATAGCCCGAGCCCACCGGCGAAGACGTGCACGAGGCCACCGAGCCCGAGCCCCACGCTGGACGCCAGCCCCTCGCTCCGCCCGCCGGCCAGCGTGCGCGCCACGATGTAGAAGATGCCGGGGCCGGGCGTCAGCGCGACGACGAGGGCGGCGGAGAGGAACAAGAGGAAGGTGTGCAGGTTGGGCATGCGGCGAATTTCGTGTTACGCCAAGGTCGTGCCTTTTAGGCCAGTTCGACGAGCGGGCGAAGTAGCCCGACGGGGTTTGCTGCTATCGAGGCGGTCTGAGGCTGTAGACGGCCCAAACTACCATCTTCTTTCTATAACACCTCGGATCAAAAGAGCCACGCTGCCTCCTATTGATATCTCACTCGAAGACCTGGCCGCCGCCGGCGCCAGCGCTTCTATCGCGGAGCTGTCACGCTTGGCCTGAAAATACGTTAGGTCAACTTGTAGGCGCGCTTGGTGGTTGTCTGCGTTCTCGGCTACGAGATAAGCTTGCGCCGAAGCCACCGGATCGACGGGCAGGTCCATCCGCCGGGACACCTTTATGAACATAACCAGTAGCGGTCTGAACTACACGTCAGCGTCCTTTGCTCTTGTAGCTGCAGCGTTGTGGCTTTGGTCTGCAAGGATTCCCACTCCGAAATCCGTCCGTCAAATCGACTTCGGCCACATAGCGGCTAACCTCGATAGTGACGTCGAGCCAGAACAGACGGACGACCTGCAGAAGCTCGCGCTTGCCCTCACCCGGCAGAGCAGACTGAGTTCGGCCGCGGCAACGGCAGCGGCCGTAGCAGCGTTGTTTCAGGCTGCCGCGACTTACCTGGCGGTTGGTCCGTAGGCTCCGGTCGGAGGCAGTTAAAGAGCGATTCCGGTGGACATCCGGTGGACTGTCAGACCTTAAATGAGCCGCGTGCTAAGGTAGATTAGAGAGGCTGAGACAACTGCACGCCATGGGAAAGTCCAAAGGGCCAAGAGTAAAGCCGCGCCCCAAGCAGCCAGATCCCCCGAAAAGCGAGCCGCCGAAACCATCACGTAGTTGGCTAAGGCTCTGGGCGAGGCTCAAAAAGGTTTGGAAGCTCCTCGCCGGGGCGGTGGCCGCCGTCTCGGCCGTGCTTGGCATTTACTCCCAGACCATTCCCGAAATCGAACTGCAAGGTCCGGACGCGTTACCGTTCGCACTTCCGTATGTTGTCAGGAACCCCAGTTGGCTGCTCAGCATGACCGACGTCGTTCTCTCGTGCAGCCCCAGCCCTGGTGGCTCGCTGCAGATCGGTAATATCATTCTGAACAACAAAACGGATGGCGATATCAAGTTTCACGATGCCGTGCGCCCCGTGGACATGCGGCCTGGACAGAAATGGTTCTTCCGATGTCCGATCACCAACGCTACTGGGAGTCAGTTTAGAGGTACGATCCATCCACTAGTTGAGTATCGTACTCTCGGGATCCGGAGGACACACGTCGGTCTAGACCAAACGTGGTTTTCGGACGCCAATCCGCCCAGATGGGTTCAAGGCCAAGCACCGCCTCGCTAGATGTCAGTCGTTGACTATTGAGTTATATCCTGCGTCTCTCTGTGGCCGACGGGCAATCCCCGCATCCCCGCCATGCGCAAACTGCCCGTCGTGTTAGTTTGTCGCAATCATTCCGCTTGCACCGTCGAGGCTGGGCAAGAATCCGAATTAGGGGGGTGAGAGGGCTCGGCGCGGTGCAATTTCGAGCCATGACTGCATCATG